>JAFRWQ010000276.1 GCA_017437925.1 Bacillota bacterium | reverse complement strand
GCCTTTTCGATACGGGAATGACACTTATCCTGTTTTTTCTCCGAAATGTCATCGTTTCAGGCTGAAATCGGTCCGGAAGCTGCGCGGCGGCAGATCAGAAGCAGTAAACGCAGGGCTTGAAGCCGCAAACACCGGACTTGAAGCATTAATAAGCCGGGCATGAAGAACAGCCCGGCTTTTTCGATACAAAAGATCGGATATCAGCGTGGGCAGACCGCTCCGGGAACCTGAATTTCGCTTGCTCCGAATCGCCGACAGACATCTGCCCTAAAAGCAAAACGCCTGAAATTTCAAGCTTCAGACGTTTCAAATCGTTTGTTATATAACAGCAGCTTTGCTTTGTGCGGGCTGCTGCTTTTTGGAGAGATACCACTCTGCGCCGGGTCCGTCCTTCCCCGGTAATACCGCTTCACACCGCCCGGTCTCACTAGGGCTGCTGCTTTTTCTTCCCCCCAATGAGCCTTCCCAGCGCGAAGGCCAGGGCAGCCCAGGGGACCCAGGCAAGGGAGACCGACGCCAGGGGCAGCCTGAGATAGGCCCGGCAGAGCGCCGGCAGGGCGTCAAATTTGACCAGGTACTTCCATGCCATGTCGGTCATACCGAAGATAAAAGCGGCGAGGAAGGCGAGCCTTCCGCCTGCCAGCGAGCGAGGCTCGGCAAGATCCACCGCCGAAGAGCGCAACGAAGACTGGGCCTCGATCTGCGAACATGACGCAGTAAGACCCTCAGACTGCGAACATGACGCAGCAAGACCCTCAGTCTGCGAGCGCGGCCCCGTAATGTCCCCCGCCAGCGAGTAGTACAGCACCATGATGATGACCGGTGGATAGACCCCGTCCAGCACGGGCCCCAGCCAGCTCAGTATGCCGGCGAGGCCCAAAGACCCGAAGACCACACTGAGAAGGCTGATGGCGAGGGCCCACTGCCTGTAGCCCGGACGCCCGCCCGAAGCCTCGGCGAAGAACTCGGCGCAGCCCGAGGTCATGCCTATGGAGGTCGTAAGGGCCGCCATGAAGAGGGCCGCGCAGAAGAGCATGCCGCCGGCCTTTCCGAAGAGCTCGGCCGCGACGGCGGTGTATAGGGCCGTGTAGCTGAGGCCCGGGAAGAGAGCCGCGGCCTTCGCCCCTATCACCATGTGGCAGAAGTGGGTCAGGGTCAGTATGCCTATGCCGCAGAGCCCCACGTATATCATGTTCTTCGTGAGCCTGTCCCCTTCGACGCCCTTGTCGCGGAGGCTGTTGAGTATGACCGCGCCGAATATCATGGCGCAGAGCACCTCTCCGGTGGCGTAGCCCCCGGTAAAGCCGTAGGCGAAGGCGGAGCCGGAGTAAGCCTTGGGCTGGATCTCTCCGAGGGGCCTTGTGAGCCCGGCGATCACTACCGCGGCGACGATGACGATGAGCAGGGGGAAGAGTATCGAGGATATCCTGTCCATCACCTTGCCCGGGCTGATAAGCAGGGCGTACGAGATCGCGTAAAAGACGAGGGTGAAAGCGATGAGGGGCAGGCGGCTCTGCGTCCCGATGCCGAAGGCCTGGACAGCAGAATCCCAGGCGGCGGCGCTCATCCTGGGGATAACGTATAAAGGCCCGTTGACCAGTATGGTGAGGCAGGCGAAATAAAGGCCGAAGCGGCGTCCGCCTATCTCTTTGGAAAGGACCGTGTAGGTCTTTCCGCTTCTCGCGAGGGCGATATAGCCCATGACGACCAGCAGCAGGGCGGTGATGAAGGCGCCGGCGAAGGCGGCCGGAAGGGAGCTTCCGCTCTCCTTGCCCCAGTTCATGGGCCAGACCATGCTCGAAGCCCCGAAGTGCATGGAAAACAGGGCCCCTCCGCTTAAAAAGAGGGCCAGAGGTCTCAGATCGCCTTTTTTATTTACGTCTTTAATCATGTCCGAAGGGGTTTTCGGGAGCGGGAGCAGGCTTTTTGATCAGGACCACCGACACGTCGTTGACGTTGGTGCCGGTGGGACCGGTCATGATGAGGCCTCCGCAGTTCTGAAGAGCGTGGTATGAATCGTTTTCGGCGAGGACGGCGTCGATGCTAAGGCCTTTTTCGCGCAGGGCTGCAGCCGTAAGGCCGTCGGCGTAGCCTCCCGCGGCGTCGGTGGGACCGTCGGTCCCGTCGCTTCCGACGCTGAAGACCGCCGTGTTTTCAAGGCCTGCGATGATCCTTGCCGCCGAGAGGGCTATCTCCTGGTTGCGGCCTCCCCT
>JAFRWQ010000026.1 GCA_017437925.1 Bacillota bacterium | reverse complement strand
TGGTGTCGATGACTTCCTGGGGAGTCATGGAGGTGAGGACCTTGCCCAGGGCCTGGTAGCCGTCCATGGCGATGTACTCGTCGATGTCCTCGGGGTTGATCTTGCCGCAGTTCCTGAGAGCGATCCTCTGCTGCTTCTCATAGAACTTGATCTTGTCGATGTCGAGGATCTTTTCGCCGGTCTTGAGGTCTTCGTCGCTGAGCTCCAGCTCCTTGACGACACGGCCCTTCCACAGATGCTCGGATACTATCCTCTCAACATCCTCGGGCTTGACCTGGCAGTAGAAGATCTTGTCGGGGTAGATCGCGACGATGGGTCCCTTCTGGCAGAGACCGAAGCAGCCGGTCTTGACCACGTTGATCTCGTCCTTCAGGCCGTACTGCTCGATGTACTTGACGAAATTGTCGTATATTTCCGCGGACCTGCTGGAAGTGCATCCGGTTCCCGCGCAGCATAATACGTTGGTTCTAATCATGGAATCAGACCTCCCGTGCCTTTACAGAGTCAACTGTGTACTCTTCGATAACATTGCCCTTGCCGACATGCTCTTCCAGGATCTTGACGGCCTTTTCGGGATCCACGTGCACGTAGGTGGTGTGGGAACCGTCCTTGCCGTAGACTTCCACGATGGGTTCGTATACGCACATTCCTATGCATCCGGTCTGGGTGACTACGCAGTTGTAGTTCTTTTCGGCGGTCTCCTCCACCAGTTTGTTCAGAACCGGTCTTGCGCCCGCCGCGATGCCGCAGGTGGCCATGCCGACTACCACTCTGTAGTCCTTGCCGCCTTCGCGCATCTCGACCTTCTTCAAGGCCTGCTCGCGCATCTTTTTAAGATCTTCCAAACTCTTCATTCTATGCCCTCCTTAGCATTATTGACGCCTTCATTTATGTAATCCTTTATCCAGAGCAGTATCTCCGGTTCCTGCAGGCTTACTCCGTCCAGCTCCTCTTTGACCTGCCTGGATAAAAACTTAAAATTACCCTTGTCGGTGGTGTAATAAAACTCAAAATCGATATTCTCATCCGCCTGAACGCAATACATCATCATTTCGCCCAGATCTCCCATCGGCGGAGTGTCGATGTGATCCCTCTGCACCGAGGCTCTGACCGTGGTCCCGACTCCCAGAGCGCTTTGGATATCGAAGCTTCCGCCGCACTGTTCGGTGAGTCCCTTCATGAAGGCTACCCCCAGACCGACCTTCCGGGTCTTGCGGCTGGTGGTGAAGGGATCAGTCACTTTCCGGACCATTTCGGGGCTCATTCCCGAGCCGTCGTCTTCAACCTCTATATCGATCCTGTTGTCATGCTCGCTGTCCCTGATCCTGAGTATCACCGTATCGGCCTTGGCGCCGATGCTGTTCATCAGTATCTCCAGCGTCTGCATGGCAAGATCCTGCATCATTGAATATCACCCCACAATTCGTTTACCTCGTTATGAGTGATGATATTTTCCGGCTCGGATATGTCCACCAGCCTGTGCGCATCGGAATCGATGAACCAGTGGGTGGACCCCATCTTTATCCAGGGATGCATCTTGATTATCCTCTGGATCTGGTCGGGGGATTTGATCTCCAGGCCGTCGTAGGGAAGGTCCATGGGGATGAATCCGAGCTGCTGCGTTACCGAGTTCGCCCTGTCGAGCACGTGGGCCAGGATGGCTCTCCCCCCGAAGGAGTGGATGGCGTCCACGCACTCCGAAAGGCTCGCGTCCAAAGACACGATGAGAAGCCTGTCCTCTTTGCCGATCTCGCGGTCCTCCTCATCCAGCAGGAGCTGGTTTCCGAAGAAGTCCGGCCTGTTGGGTATGCCCGGCATATGGGAGTCTATCCACGGCTGCAGGGCTTCCGCCATCTCAAGCTTCGGGAATATCCCCAGAACGTGGACTTCCTCGCTGCTCTCGAGCTCGGCGCCGTAGAGCAGTTTTATTCCGGTCTCGGCCGCCGCCCTGCTCAGCGACCTGAGCTGACGGGTGGAATTGTGATCCGTTACCGCGATAATATCCAGACCCTTGATGAGAGCCATGTTGCAGATATTATTGGGCGTCATCTCGTCTTCGGCGCAGGGTGACAGACAGCTGTGGATGTGAAAGTCGTAAAACATCAGATGCCCAGTTCGACAAGCTTCTTAGCGGTGGCATACACCGGCATGCCGCTTTCAAGAATGGGCATTCCCTCCTCTTCGGCTTTGGCGATGACGTCCTCGGGGAGATTGGCGTTCTCCGCGATTATGACGCAGGAGAATTCCCTGAGCACCGCTACCGCTATAACGTTCATGTGCACCTGGACGGTTATCCAGGCCTGGTCGGGATCGCCGTTGCCCATCACCCAGCTGAGAAGGTCGCCGCAGTAGGCATCGATGATCTCTTTATCCAGCTGAGCGCTTCCGGCAAGACAGTTCCAACCGGTTTCCTCTATCAATTGACGGACAGTCATTTTAATCTCTTTCTTGCATACTGTGAAGAATTATACAGTCGTCCAATTTTTTATTGCCTTTGACTATCTCCTCGGCCATTATCCTGCAGGTCTGCATGCCGCAGGCGCTGCAGTCGTAGCCGGGCAGATGCTCCAGCTGTTCGTTGATGCTGTTGAAAAAGGCCATCTTCTCAATGAAGCTGAGAGTATCGTCATCCTGGAGCGTGAACTCGTCGGTGAAGAAGTCCTCTACCGGATAATCCGCCGGATCCTTGCTCTTCTCCGAGATCAGGGCTCCTATGTTGTGACGGGCTATGTAGCCGTTGCCCCAGAGCAGGTGCCCTCCCACGCAGCCGTTGAAGCAGGGGAAGAGGTGCAGCAGGGTGAAGGAGTCAAAGATCCCGAATTCGGTCATGTCCAGTATCTCACTGATCTTATCGAAACCGTCGGCTACCAGATGATCCGGGGACATGGGCATGAGCGTGGGGCTCGTCGCCTGAAGGCCTTCTCTGCAGAACACTGCGGGAAGGGTGCCTTCATCCAGCTTTTCGCTGATCAGGGGCAGTATGTCCACCGACGCCAGGGCGTGATCCACTTCGTACTCGGGGTTCCCGTAGGGGTATTTGGCGAGCATGAGCTTGGCTTCGCATTCGGCGCAGTAGAATATGCCGACTTTCCCTTTGTCCTTATAGTCCTTGCGGGCCTGCTTGGCCGCTATCTCGCTGGGGTAATCCAGCGGGAGCAGGTGATCCAGGAGCATGGGGTAGTTCTCCTGAACGAGCCTGTTTATCACGGGGCAGTTGGACGCTATGACGGGCTTGCTGGGGCTGCTTTCGGTGAGCTTTCTGGTCAGTTCCATCAGCTGGCCTTCGGTGCCCGTGATGTCCACCACCTCGTCGAAACCCAGTTCCTTTATGGCGTAGAAGAGGCTTTCGGCTTCCTTTTGGCTGCCGCACTGCATGACCATAGCGCTGGGGATGAGGCAGACCGTGTAGTCGTAGTTCTTCAGTTCGTCGAGAGAACTGCCTCTGGCCAGCAGTCCCTTGGAATGGCAGGCCTGCATGCAGCGTCCGCAGTTGATGCACTTGGATTCGTTGATGACGATCCGGTTTTCCTGCATGGTAAGCGCCGAGGTGGGACATTTCTGTACGCACCTCAGGCAGCGGACACAGCGTTCCAGTGTGTAATTTACGACAGTCTTACGTTTCATTAAGAGACCACAAACCCTAAAGTAAGAGTAGTTCCTTTCTCTGAAGTCTGTAAGTCAAATGAGTCGGAGACTCTTTTGATATTGGGCAGTCCCATGCCCGCTCCGAAGCCCATGTTTCTGGCGTCTTCGCTGGCCGTGGAAAAGCCCGGAGTCATGGCCTTTTCGATATCGGGGATACCGGGTCCCCCGTCGCGGAAGACGAGGCGGATCTCGCCGTTGTCGAATACGTCCATGGTGATCACCCCGCCGTAGGCGTGGATGATCATGTTGATCTCCGATTCATAACTCGCTACTGAAATCTTTCTCAGTACCGCAGAAGGAATACCGATGGTAGACAAAGTCTTTTTGATATCGGAGCTGGCTTTGCCCGCGCCCGCATAATCAAATCGTATGACGGTATATTCCTTGTGCAGAATACTGTTACTCATTGATTCCCTTCAGTCCTTTTGCATACAGGCGGCCGCAGGCCTGATACATGGTATGTTTTGTTGAGAAAAGGCTCATGCCGCTCTCTCTTCCCATCTCCAGTATCTCGTCGCTCAGCTGCTTGCCTCTTACAAAGACTATTGTGTCGATATCCAGCATCTCCGCCGTGCGTATGGTCTGGGCGTTAGCCAGTCCCGAGATCAGCAGTGTGGATTCGGGGGATACGCTTATCATTGCCAGAGCGTCGCTCATAAGGTCCGTCGCGAAGGCGAACTCCAGATCTTTTTCCAGAGCTTCCTCGCAGGGGAGCACCAGCTCTTCGGCATCCAGACAACAGACAATATCTTTAAGCTTCATTATGAGACCTTGTTTGCTTTTTCCTCATCAATTATAGCCTGGATCTCTTTCTCGACCTTCTGGGGAGTGCAGCTGCCGATCACTCGGCCGTCGAGCACCACAACAGGGGCGAGTCCGCATGCTCCCAGGCATCTCGTAGCGTCAAGGGAAAACAGGCCGTCGGGGCTGGTTCCGTTGAGCTTCGCTCCGGTCACTTTTTCCGCGATCTCTGCCAGTTTGGAAGATCCCTTAACATAGCAGGCTGTGCCGAGGCAGACGTTTATGACGTGCTTGCCTTTGGGCTCGGTAGTGAACTGAGCATAGAAATTGACCACACCAAATACATCCGCAACGCTGGTTCCGGTTGCCTTTGAGATCGCTTCCATCGCTTCATAGGGAATGTAGCCCAACTCGTCCTGAACTTCGTGAAGCATCACGATGACGGGACCGGGCTCATTGGCATGCGCGGCGACGATCTCCTGGATGCGCTTGATGGATTCTCCGTTGAGTCTTTCCATCTTTCTCCTCCTTGATTTCAGTAAGCAGCAGACAAACTGCTACTATGTTACCATAAAGACATAATAACAGTTGGGTTATGTGAATTCAATAACAATCGTCTAAAATAGTAATATAAAAGGACTTGATTTAATAAAATTATGTCTGACCGGAGGTTTGGGGACCCGGCAGGCCCCCGCGCAAATATGACTTGCGTCCGGAACTCATTTATGATACTAATAATTGATTAAACAGGACGGCTTACGGCCGGGAGGAGACCATGGACCCCGAAAGACGCAGAGCTTTCAACATAGAAGTACATTACGCCTTCACCCAGCTTTTTTATTTTGTCTCCGTATGCTGCCTTGAGAGCTATACGGCGCTTTTTCTCGCGGACAGAGGGCTCAATGACAGCGAGATAGGCCTGACGGTCGCCCTGACCTCCATAGGGGCCATACTGCTGCAGCTTTGGGTGTCGGATTTCTGCGATAAGCATCCCGGGATACCCCTGAAGAGGATCACCGTGCTCATGTACGCCGCAGCCTTCGCATTCGCCGCCGTCCTCCATACGGCAAGGCCCGGCGTTGTCCTCACGGCGGCGCTTTTCGTGCTTGCCGCCGCTCCCGAGAGATCCGACAGCGGACTGCTCAACGCGCTTCTGATCCAGTATATTAATACGGGTCTGCCGGTGAACTACGGCTGGCCCAGGGGGGTAGGGTCTATGGGCGCCGCGCTGGCTTCTCTTCTGCTGGGCGTTCTTATCGCGAAGAACGGTTCCGGCATACTCCTTCCGATATTCATGGGAACGGCCGCCGTTGCCATGCTCTGCATGTTCCTTATGCCTCCCGTCGGCGCGGTCTCTTACGTAAAAAGGGAGTCTGTGCGCGCGAGCAGCTACAGCGAGATGCTCAAAAGCAACAGGGCTCTCGTCCTCTTCCTCATATCGGTCGTGGTGCTGGGCATCGGTCAGGCTCCGGTGTGGACCTTCCTCAACCGCCTTATCGAGTCTTTGGGAGGGAGCGCCAAAGAACAGGGGGTCGTCATAATGATACAGTCGGGCATGGAGCTGCCCGCCATGTTCATGTCCGGTATTTTCCTCAGGCGTTTCAGGCCGCATCAGCTGGTCCGTTTTTCCTTCGCCTGCTACGCGCTCAAATCGCTGCTCTTCCTGTTGAGCGGAAACACGGGCATGCTTTACGCCGCTGCCATGCTCGGCTTCTCCTGCTTCGGCTTCTACGGCTTCGCCGGAGTCATGTACGCCAACGAGATCGTGTCCGAGCCGGATCAGAAGGTCAGGGCCCAGTCCCTCATCTCCCTCGCTTTCAGCGGAGGGATAGGAGGAGTATTGGGAAACGCGGTCGGAGGCGTAATACTCGACCGCTTAGGACTGCGGGCCCTGCTGATCTTCAGCGTCGCGCTGTCAGCCCTCTCGCTGCTCTTCATGTCACTTTCCGTAAAAGCCCGCTAGGACGCGGAAACACGCGAGCGCCAAGTCCGCTCCCGGGTCAAATAATCCTTGCCTCTTTGCCGTATTTGTGATAATACGGATTGGTCAAAGATGACGGCTTTCGGCCGGGAGGAGACAATGGACCCCGAAAGACGCAGAGCGCTTAACATTGAGATACATTACGCAGTCGCCCAGTTCCTTTACTGGGCCTCTGCCTGCTGCCTTCAGGGCTTCACCGCGGTCTTTCTTTCGAGCCGCGGCATGAGCGACGGCATGGTGGGACTGGCGGTCTCCATGACCTCGGTCGCCGCCATATTCCTGCAGCTCTTCGTGTCCAACTTCTGCGACAGGCACCCCGAGATACCTTTAAGGAAGATCACCGTGGCCCTCTGCGCCTTTTCCTTCGTCTTCGTGGCCCTGATGCACTTTTCAAGGCCCTCCGTCGCCCTGGTCGCCGTCATGTTCATGATGGCAGACGCTCCGCAGAAGTCCAACAACGGCCTGCTCAACGCCATGATGGTCCAGTACGTCAACGCCGGGCTTCCGGTCAACTACGGCTGGCCCAGAGGCATAGGCTCCATGGGCTGGGCCGGAGGAGCTCTGGTCTTCGGCAGGCTCATCGCCAAATACGACCCTGAGATCCTGCTGAGCCTCTTCATGGCCATCGAGGTCCTGACCGTGATCTCCATGCTCCTTATGCCCCCGGTGGACCCTGTCAGGCGGGGGAGCGGCAAGGGAGCGACCAGCTACGGCGAGATGCTCAAAAGCAACAAAGCTCTGGTCCTCTTTCTCCTCTCGCTCATAGTCATGGGCATAGGGCAGGCGCCTTTGGGCACCTTCCTCAACCGCATGATAGAGTCGGTGGGGGGCGGGACCCGGGAGATGGGAATAGCGATACTGATACAGGCCGGCATGGAGCTTCCGATAATGTTCATCTCCGGCTTTCTGCTCCGCTACTTAAGCTCGGGGACCCTGATCTGCGTATCCTTTTCGGCCTATGCTTTAAGGTCTGCCGCCTACCTCTATGTCAGGTCCCTCGCCGGCATATACGCCATCATGTTCTCCGGCTTCTTCTGCTACGGCATCTACGGTTTCGCCGGAGTGCTCTACGCCAATGACATAGTCAAGGCCGATCAGAAGGTGAGGGCCCAGTCCCTGGCTTCGCTCTGCTTTACGGGAGGAATAGGAGGGGTCCTGGGCAACGCCATAGGAGGAGTCCTTATGGACCGCTTCGGCCTCCGCTTTATATATACCTTCAGCCTCGTGACCTCGGCCGCCGCCCTGCTGCTGATGCTTCTTTCCATCAGGATGCTTAAAAATGAGGCGCAGGCCCGTTCCGCGGCCCCTGCCGAAAACTGAGAAACAAATAATAATATACATGACCGAGACCTATATCCTGAAAAATGAAGAAGAGACCGCGGCTTTGGGAGAAAAGCTGGCGGAGCGTTTAAAGCCCGGCGACGTGGTCGCTTTGAGGGGCGATCTCGGCGTGGGAAAGACCGCCCTGACCCGGGCAATCGCGAAGGGCCTGGGCGTGAGCACAAGGGTCGCAAGCCCCACCTTCACCATAGTGATGGAGCACGAAGGCGGACGCCTCCCCCTTTACCACTTTGACGTCTACCGCGTCAGCGACGAGGACGAGCTCTTCGAAGCCGGCTTCTTCGAATACCTTAAAAAGGAGGGCGTCTGCGTCATAGAGTGGGCTGACCTTATAGAAGACCTGCTCCCCGAAGACGCGATATTCATAGACCTTTCCTACGGGGAGGGTGAAAACGAAAGGATATGCTCCGTAAAATGGTGATACTTGCCATAGAGACAACGGGCCGCCTGGCCTCGGCCGCCCTTTACAAGGACGGCTGTATAAGCGAAAAGAGCGACGGCAGCGAGTACTCCCACCTGCAGCGCATTGCCCCCATGATCGCTGAACTGCTGAATGAGAGGGGAGTAAGCCCCGAAAGCCTTGACGCGGTCGCGGTGAGCAGGGGACCCGGCTCCTTTACCGGCATAAGGATAGGCATGGCGACGGCAAAAGCCCTGGCCCAGGTCTGGGATAAGCCGGTGATATGTGTTCCCACCCTCATGTCCTTCGCCTTCAGCGGAAGCGAAGAACTGCTGACCAAAAAAAACGGCGAAAAGCTCCTCTTCTGCCCGGTCTTCGACGCGAGAAGAAGCCAGGTCTACGCGGGAGCCTACGAGCCCCTCAGCCGCAGGGCCGTCGTAAGCGACGCCGCCTACGGCCCCGACGAGTACATAGAAAAGCTGAGAGAAGTCTCTTCGCATTACGACAGGCTGATCTTTTTCGGGGACGGCATAGAGCCCTTTAAGGAAAAGCTTGAAAACTGCGGCCTTCCCGCGGAGGCCGCGCCCGAAGAACTGAGGTATCAGAAGGCCTCATGGACGGCGAGGCTCGCCGCCGAAATGTTTAAGGACGGGCTTCTTGACGACTGCTTCAGCGCCTCCCCCGAGTACCTGCGCCTTGCGGAGGCGGAAAGAAAGCTTAAGGAAAAGTCCCCCGAAGGGAAATAAAGAAAGGCAACGAAGGGCGGCAGACCCGAGAAAAGCATGGCCGAATACCAAGGCGAAAATATAAGCATAAGGATATCCGACGGAAGAAAGAGCGACATAGACGCCCTCGCGGAGCTGGAAAAGCTCTGCTTTCCCGTGCCCTGGAGCTGGGAGAGCATAGCGAGGAGCATCACGGAGAGCAAAAACTCCCGCTTTTACCTTGCCGAGACCGAAGGCAAAATAGTCGCCTGCGTCAGCTGCTGGCTCCTTCCCCCCTACGAGTGCCAGTTGGGCAACGTGGCGGTGCATCCGGAATACAGAAGGCGGGGCATAGCGACACTGCTGCTCAAGGCCATGCTGGCCGACTGCGAAGCCCTGGGCATAATGGACACTACCCTGGAGGTCAGGGAGTCCAACAAGGCCGCCCGGGCCCTGTACGAAGGCCTCGGTTTTGAGAGCGAGGGCATACGCAAGGGTTACTACCAGGGCAGGGAAGACGCGGTCATAATGTGGAGAAGGGAAAGGCTTAGGACCAGGTCCTGAAAAGATGAAAGACGGCAGACATCTCACATTGGGCATAGAATCGAGCTGCGACGAGACCGCCATAGCGGTGCTTGCGGACGGGAAAGACCTCCTCTCCAACGTGATCTCGTCCCAGATCGAGATACACACGGTCTACGGGGGGGTGGTCCCCGAGATCGCTTCGAGGCATCACTTAAGCAACATCCCCTACGTCTTCAGGCAGGCCCTGGACGAGGCGGGTGTCGTTCATGACGACATCGACGAGATAGGAGTCACCGCGGGACCCGGCCTTGCGGGAGCCCTGCTCATGGGCACAGCCTTTGCGAAGGGCCTGGCCCTTGCTTCGGGCAAGCCCCTGGTCGGAGTGCACCACATCCAAGCCCACATACTGGCAAACCTGTTGGAGCATCCGGAGCTCGAGCCTCCCTTCCTGGCGCTGGTCGTCTCGGGAGGCCACACCCATCTGGCCGAGGTCAGGGGGTACAACGAGTTCAGGATACTGGGCGCGACCAGGGACGACGCCGTGGGCGAAGCCTACGACAAGGTGGCGAGGGTCCTGGGACTGGGTTACCCGGGCGGGCCCAAGGTGGACGCCCTGGCAAAGGAGGGCGACCCCCGCGCCCACGAGTTCAAGCGGGTCTACCTTGAAAAGGACAGCCTGGACTTTTCCTTCAGCGGCACCAAGACCGGGGTCATAAATTATCTGCATTCCGAAGAGCAGAGGGGCCGTGAGATCAACAGGGCGGACGTCGCCGCGTCTTTCCAGCAGGCTGTTATAGACGTGCTGGTGGACAAGGCCATGGCTGCTTTGGATCTTACCGGATACAGGAGCCTCGCTCTTGCGGGAGGGGTCGCCTGCAATTCCTCCCTCAGGCACCGCATGGCGAAGGCCTGCAGAAAGAGGGGAGCGAGCCTCATGATACCTTCCCCCGTGCTCTGCACCGACAACGGGGCCATGGTCGCGGAAGCTGCCTACCGCAAGGCTATGGAAGGCCGCTTCGCGGGGCTCGATCTTGACGTATATCCCAGCCTCGATCTTGAAAAGGACCTGGCAAAGCTGGAAGCCGGCCGCTGAAAGCTTCATCCTACGTAAATGCAGTCCCGCGGCGTCCGCCCCGTCCATAAAAACGAAAGGATGCCCCGCCCCAAACCCAAGGCATAAAAAATGGCCCCGCGCCTTTTTCAAAGCGCGAGGCCTTTTTACTTGACAGTTTACATATTGTCTTCGACGAATTTTACCAGACTGCCGACGAGCTTGAAGTTCTCGGCCTGGTCATCGGGGATCTCGATGCCGAACTCTTCTTCGATCGCCATGATGATCTCAACGGCGTCGAGGGAATCGGCCTCAAGGTCTTTGGTGAGATTGGTTTCCGGTGTAATATCGCCTTCATCTATGCCGAGCTGGTCGGCTATGATGCTCTGGATCTTTTCAAATACCATTATGACCTCCATATTTATTAACGAAATGGCACGTCCGGGCCGGCCGGCCCGCTTTATGAGACCATTATAGTTAATAACAGGGTAACTGCAAGTGTTTTTTTCGTGTAGAGGGACAGGGCCTCTTCAGGCTACAGTCCCATCTCCTTCTTGACCTCGCCGAAGCACTTGATGGCGAAGTCCAGGTCCTCCTTGGTGTGGCCCGCGGAGATCTGGGTCCTGATCCTGTCCTTGCCCTTGGGTACGACGGGATAGCAGAAGGCTACCACGTATACGCCCTTGTCAGCATCCTGTCGGCGAACTCGTGGGCCACGATGGGATCGTAGAGCATGATGGGCACGATGGGGTGCT
>JAFRWQ010000275.1 GCA_017437925.1 Bacillota bacterium | reverse complement strand
TGAAGAGCGAGAAGAGAGGGCTTCTCAAGCCTCCGACATATTATGCTTCGGGCATGGTCATATACGGCTGCTTCGATCCGGAGGACAGGGTGAGCCTTGTGCGAAAAGAAGGAAAGACCGAATTCAGCCTCAGCGACGTAAGGGAGAGCTCCCCGTTTATGCTCGACACCGTCACCGTCGAGGGCAAGGGCGGAGAACCCTGTATCCTGGTCTTCAGCGGCAAGGGCATAGCCTGCGGGCCAGGAGATCTCATAGTCAGGGATTGAGAACCGACTATCATTTAAAATCAAGGTAAGTTTACGTGAATAATAATATTGTAAACCAAATCAGAGAGGAGCTTTTCAGGCTTCAGGACAGGGATTACGGGGTATTCCAGCAGAAGCTCATCCCCACAGCGCCGCCCGAAAGCTTTATAGGGGTGAGGACCCCCGAGCTCAGAAAGCTGGCGAAGGAACTGGTAAAATCGGGCGAGGCGGAAGCTTTCCTTAAGGATCTTCCCCACAAGTACTTCGACGAGGACCAGCTCCACGCCTTTATCGTCTCGGAGATAAAGGATTACTGCCGCTGCCTTGAGGAGCTGGAGCGCTTCCTTCCCTATGTGGACAACTGGGCGACCTGCGACCAGATGTCGCCCAAGGTCTTCAAAAAGCACAGAAAGGAGCTGCTCGCGCCCATAAAAAGCTGGATGGAGTCGGGCGAGACCTACACCGTCCGCTTCGGCATGGGTATGCTGATGGAGCATTATCTGGATGAAGACTTCGATCCTTCTTACCTTGAGGCGGTGGCCTCGGTGGTCTCCGAAGAGTACTATGTGCGCATGATGCAGGCCTGGTACTTCGCCACGGCTCTTGCGAAGCAGTACGAAGCCGCCGTCCCCTTCATTGAGGAGAAACGCCTGGAGCCCTGGACCCACAATAAGGCCATACAGAAGTCGCTGGAGAGCTTCCGCATCCCGCCCGAGCGCAAGGAATACCTGAAGAGCCTCAGGATCAAAAGCCGCTAGCCCGGCGCGCCGTCCCCGAAGAAAAGGAGAGCCCATGGAGCATGAGAGATTTCATTATAAGACCCTCGAAGAAGTGAAAAAGAAGGCCGAAGAGCTGGGCCTTCATCTCCCCTTTGCGGAGGACGCCTCAGCCCTGACGAGACCTCTTAAAACTGATGGCCTTGAGCTTTTCAACCGCATGGGCAACGCCCCCATGGAGGGCGCCGACTCCCTCCCCGACGGATCTCCTTCAGACTATACGGCTGCAAGATACCTCAAGTACGCTTCGGGCGGCACAGCCCTCATATGGTTCGAGGCGATCTCCATAGTCGAAGAGGGCAGGTCTTCGGCCACCCAGCTTTTCATAGACAGGAAGAACCTCGACTCTTACAAGAGGCTGACCGAGAGGGTTAAGGAGGAGGGCTTTAAGGCGAACGGCCGGGCTCCCTATCTCGTCATGCAGGCCAATCACAGCGGCCGTTACTCGAACCCGGGCAACAAGCCGGCGCCCCTCATAGCCTACAGGCATCCCGAGCTGGAGCAGTACAGGGCCGCGGATGACAGCTGTGTGGTCTCCGACGACTACTTAAAGCGCCTTGAGGAGAAGTTCGGCGAGTCCTCGAAGCTTGCGAAAGAGGCGGGCTTCGACGCGGTGGACATCAAATCATGCCACGGCTACCTTCTGGCCGAGCTGAGCTCCGCCTTCATCAGGCCCGGGGCCTACGGAGGCTGTTATGAGAACCGCACAAGGCTCCTGAAAAACGGCATATTGGCAGCGAAAGCCCATGAAAGCCGGGATTTCAAGGTGACTGCGAGGCTTGGCATATACGACGGCTTCGCCTATCCTTGGGGCTTCGGGGTCAGCGAGGGCTCCGGCCTTGAGCCCGATCTTTCCGAGCCCGTAAGGCTCGTTAAGGAGCTTTACGAAGACCTCGGCGTGCGCTTCGTGGATCTCACCATGGGCAATCCCTACGCGACCACCCACGTTACCAGGCCCTTCGACGCGGGGAAATACCCCCCTGACGAGCATCCCTTCGAGGGCCTCGCCCGCATGATAAACGGTATAGGAGAGGTAAAAAAGACCGTCCCCCAAATGACCGTTTTCGCCTCGGCCCCCTCGTATCTCAGGCAGTACGCGGACCTTTACGCGGCGGGAGCGATAGAGGAGGGGCTTTGCGACGGCATGCTCTTCGGAAGGCTCTCCTTCGCAGACCCGGATTTCGCCAAAGAGATCGCGGAC
>JAFRWQ010000274.1 GCA_017437925.1 Bacillota bacterium | reverse complement strand
GGCCCACAACCGCAGGTATCAGGACTACGACAACTACATCTGGGTCCGCGACGCCAAGAAGAACAGGCTGGTGGTGGGCACCCAGTGCCGCATACTCTATCAGGACGCGGCGGGGCGCATGAACATAGCCTTAAAGTTCAACGAGATGGTGAGGAAGGGCGAGATCGGGCCGGTCATACTGGGGCGCGACCACCACGACACCGGCGGCACCGACTCCCCCTTCAGAGAGACCAGCAACATCAAGGACGGCTCCAACATCATGGCCGACATGGCGGTCCAGTGCTACGCGGGCAATGCGGCCAGAGGCATGAGCTACATCGCCCTCCACAATGGCGGAGGCGTTGGAATAGGCAAGGCTGTCAACGGAGGCTTCGGCATGGTGCTGGACGGGTCCGAGAGGGTCGATACCATCCTTAGGATGTCGATGCCCTGGGACACCATGGTGGGAGTCGCCAGAAGGAGCTGGGCGAGGAACGAGAACGCCATGGCGGTGGCGGCTGAGTACAACAGGCAGCAGAAGGGCTTTGACCACATCACCCTTCCCTTCATAGCCGACGACGAGGTCGTAAAGAAGGCGCTCGGGAAGTAACGCGGACGGGTCTTCGAGTCATGGAGCGATTGTTATATAACAATTGCTTTAAAACCGAAGGCCCTTTGAATTTTAAGGATCAAAGGCTTTGGGGCCTGCACGGGCACCGCAGACCGCAGGGCGGGGAAAGCAAGCGGCGGGATCCCGGACAGCCGGCCGCTCTGCGCAGGGAGAGCCGGAAGCGTTCCGCGCAGAACAGTAACCGCGGAGGAACAACATGAGCATATTGCTTGTTAAGAACATAGGCATGCTGGCGACGCCCGAGGGGCGGTCGGCAAGAAAAGGCAGGGACCAGGGCAGGATAAAAGTCCTGAGGAACGCCTGGATACTCTGCGAAGACGGGATGATAAGGGGGCTGGGAGAAGGCCTTCCTCCCGAGGTCACCGCCGGCTGCGGGATCATCGACGCCGGCGGCAAATTGGTCACCCCCGGCCTCGTCGACGCCCACACCCACCTGATCTTCGGCGGCTGGAGGCAGTACGAGATGGAGCAAAAGCTCAAGGGCGTGCCTTATCTCGACATATTGGCCTCGGGCGGCGGTATACTTTCGACCGTGAGAGCGACCCGCTCCGCGAGCGAAGACGAGCTTTATGACAAGGCAAAGGCGGCTCTCGACGAGATGCTGTCCTTCGGCACCACCACCTGCGAAGCCAAGAGCGGCTACGGTCTTGACGAAGAGACCGAGCTGCGCATGCTGAGGGCAGTAAAGAGGCTGAACGAAGACCACGCCATAGACCTGGTACCCACATTTCTGGGCGCCCACGCCCTGCCTCCCGAGTTTAAGGACGACCGCGAGGGCTTCTTAAGCCTGCTCTGCGATGAAGTCATACCCGAGGTCTCAAAACAGGGCCTTGCCGAGTACTGCGACGTGTTCTGCGAAAAGGGAGTCTTCACCGCAGAAGAGACCGAAAGGATACTGCAGGCAGGCCTTAATCACGGACTCAGGCCCAAGATCCACGCCGACGAGATCGAGGCCATAGGAGGCTCGCAGCTGGCCGGCAGGATCGGCGCGGTCTCGGCCGAGCACCTCATAGTCTGTCCGGATGAAGGAATCAAAAGCATGGCTGAGGGCGGCACCATAGCCTGCCTGCTTCCCGCCACCAGCTTTTATCTGGGCGCGTCCTTCGCTCCCGCGAGAAAGATGATAGAAGCGGGGGTCCCCGTCGCCATGGCGACCGATTTCAATCCCGGGTCCTGCCCCTGCCTCAACATGCAGCTGGTCATCAACCTGGGCTGCTTAAGATACAAACTGACCCCCGAAGAGGTGCTGACCGCCGTCACCCTCAACGGAGCCGCAGCCTGCGGCAGGGCCGAAAGCCGCGGAAGCATAGAGCCGGGCAAGCTGGCTGACCTCGTGATCTGGGACGCCCCCGACCTCAATTACATCTGCTACAGACTGGGCAGCGACCTGGCCGGGCAGGTGGTCAAAGCAGGCGTCGCTGTAAAGAAAAACGGGCAGAGTGGATAAAAAGAAGAAAAAAAGGTTCATATACAGGATGGTTCTGGCGCTGATCCCGGTCCTTGCTATTTTGTTGTGCGCGCCCGAAAAGCTAAGCGAGGCGGTGAGCGTCCGAAG
>JAFRWQ010000273.1 GCA_017437925.1 Bacillota bacterium | reverse complement strand
CTCGCCTCTATCTCGGTGAAGCCGCTGAATTAATCAAGGACCCTGTAATTGGTGACGGCGTCCTTTCCCGAGGATACTGTCGACATGCGGAGGCGATTTTTGGGGTCCCTTCCTATGGGGGCGTCGATCCTGCCCTTTTCATCCTTGAGCCTTCCGAAGACCACCGCTCTGTAGCGCCTGGTGACGCTGTGTTCCGCCAGCTGTTCAGAAAGCCCCTTATGGGCCGCGTCGCTTTTCGCGCAGACCAGAAGCCCCGAGGTGTCCTTGTCTATGCGGTGGACTATGCCGGGCCTTCTCACCCCGTTGATGAGGGACAGGCTGCCGCAGTGGAAAAGAAGCGCATTGACCAGGGTGCCCGAAAGATTGCCCGCGGCCGGGTGGACCACCATGCCCTTGGGCTTGTTCACGACTATGAGATCGCCGTCTTCGTAGACTATGTCCAGGGGGATGTCCTCGGGGACGGCCTCGCAGGGCTGTTCCCCGGGCATGACAAGAGATACCTTAACGCCTGCCGCAAGCTTTTCCTTCTTGGAGCTCACGGGCTTTCCGTTAAGGCTCACGCAGCCCGAGGCTATGAGCTTTTGTATGTAGCTTCTCGAAACATCCTCCATCAAATCGGAAAGCACGCTGTCGGCCCTCAGCCCAGCGTGCTCCTCATCGATGACAAATTCAAATATGTTATCCCCGCTCATCCCGGGATTCTCCTTCGGGGTCTTCGGCAGCCTTCGGGCCCGTATCTTCGCCGGTCCGGGGCTTTCTCCCCTCAACAAAGAAGTAATAGATTATCAGCAGAAAACAGCCTCCGGTGACGCAGATGTCGGCCACGTTGAACACCGGTATTATGTGTATGTCGAGAAAATCGGTGACACAGCCCACGGTCGCCCTGCTGATGAAATTGCCGCAGCCCCCTCCGAAGATGAGGCTTAAGCATATCCTTTCCATGAGCTTGAGGCTCTTCCGCTTCACCGCGTAGAAGACCGCGATGGCCAAAAGCAGCAGAGAGGTGAAGATCAGAAGGAAATCCACCTTGTTCTGCAGTATGCTGTAGGCCGCCCCGTAGTTTTGAAGGAAGTGCAGGTCCAAAAGGCCCGGGATCAGGGTCCTGGTCTCGCCCAGGGCCATCGACGCCTCCACCAGCCTCTTGGTCCACATGTCAAGGGCTACGCTTATTATCCCTATGGCAAAGAACACTACTGAGGTCTCCTGTAATTGTGAAGGGTGTGGGACGGATCGGGTTTTCTGTGGGGATCCGACTGGGCTTCGAGCTCTTCCAGTATGGGGTCCGACGCGATCTCTATGTCAGCGGTGTGCCTGTGGGCCAGGATATCGGGACCGTCCGCTTCGGGCATGCCGAAGAGCTCGTCGGACAGGCTGTCGAAGCGGGCAAGCTCCGCCTCGAGCAGGCTCTTAAAGCGGGTCCTTATGAGGTTCACCCTCTCGCTTAAGCTTTGCTCTTCTTCTTTCAGCCTCTGGACCGCGTCCATGGCCTGCCTCTCCTTGATCTCGGCGTCAAGCTCGGCGTTCTTGATCAGTATCTCGGCCCTCTTCTCCGCGCTGGCTGAGATGTCGCTCATGAGGGATTTGGCGGCTTCAAGGGTGGAGGCTATGGAGCTCTCCTGCACCTTGTAGTTGCTTATCCTTCTGTTCTGGTCCTCCGACTCCAGCTTAAGCCTCTGGATCTCGGCCCTCAGGCTGTCGTTCTCGCTTAAAAGGGACGAAAACTCGTCGGCCAGCAGCTCGAGGAACTGGTCGACTTCTTCATCCTTATAGCCTCTTACCGCCCGGCTGAAGCTTTTTCCCTGTATCTCGCTGGGAAGCATGGCTCACTTACCTGGCCCAGGGGCTCTTGACGGGAGGCTGCTCCGAAGCCTTGGCGCCGTTGTTGTAGGTCACGTCCACGTTCTCGGGAGCGAAGACGAAGATGTTGTTGGCGATCTTCTGCACGTTGCCGTTGAGGGCGTAGGTGGCTCCGCTGAGGAAGTCGAAGATCTTTCTGGCGACCTCGGTCTCCAGGTTCTCCAGGTTGATGATGACGGGCTTCTTGGCCTTGAGCAGGTCCACCAGCCTGGGGCTCTCGTCGAAGCTCTGGGGCTCCATTACCACCAGCTTGATGTCTTTGGCGGTGAGCCTTGAGGTCACGCTCTGGGTCCTGGAGCTGCCGCCGGAAGACGCGCTCTGCGCGGTCTGAGGCTTGGCGGGAGCGGGAGACGAGGGAAGAGGAGCCTTTACTCCGGTCTTGTCCTCGGGAATGAGGGACTTGTTCTCCAGATCTTCTTCTTCCAGATCGTCGTCCTCGATGTCCTCGATGCCCATCACTTCTTTGAATTTGTCGAATAAGCCCATTTTGATTCCTCCAATATGATGATCATTTGCTGTAGTCTCTGGCCCCGAAGACGGCGGTCCCTATCCTCACCATGTCCGCCCCTTCTTCGATGGCTGTCTCGAAATCATGGGACATGCCCATGGAAAGATGCACAAGTTTTCTCTCTTCGTCAAGCTCCTCGTTGATACCGTCCCGGAGCTCCCTCAGCTGCCTGAAGTACTTCCTCACGTCCTCGGGGTCTTCAGCGGCGGGCGCCACTGTCATGAGTCCCTTTACGAAGACCGAAGAGCATTTATTTATTATATCACATACCAGGCTCTTTGCCATAGCGGGTTCGCAGCCCGATTTGCTTTCTTCTCCGCCGCAGTTGACCTCGACCAGTATGTCCATGGTCCTGCCGGCCGCCTTGCAGCGCTTGTCTATCTCAAGGGCAAGCTTTAAGGAATCGACGCTGTGTATCATGCACACCTTGTCGACTATGTACTTGACCTTGTTGGTCTGCAGGTGGCCTATGAGGTGCCATCTGACACCGGGGGCCACTCTGTCATACTTTGAACAGAGCTCCTGGACCTTGTTCTCGCCTATGTCGGTGACTCCGCAGGCTATGGCCTCGTTCATCTCTTCGGGCTCGTGGAGCTTGGTCACCGCTATGAGGCAGACGTCTTCAGCCCTTCTTCCCGACCTTTCGGCCGCGGCCTTCACCCGGGCCCTTACGCCCTCAAGATTTGCGCTTATATCGGTCATTTATAGTCCTCTGCGTTTCTCAGTATCTCGTCGTATATCCCGACGGTATACACCGATTTCTTGCTGCCGTCGGGCTGCTCAAGCTCTATGGTGTCCGACTTGACCACGTAGACCGTTTCGCCGGCCGTGATGATCTCTACGGGGACGAAGCTGTAGTCCCCGGTGACGCCCAGCTTGTATACTCCCTGCTGCCCGTCCTGCTCGGTCAGGGCGGTCTTGGGTATCATCAGGCCCTCGGTGCTCTTGGTCACGACCTTGACCCTGGTAAAGCGCAGGCGGGCCCAGGCTTCGTAGTATCTTCTGGTCTTTGCGACCACCAGCAGACCGCCCTCTTTTTTGAAGACCGAGGTGATCTGGGCCGGGATCTCGGTGTATCCGCCGGGGATCTCCTCGGTCACATCCTCTATGACCTCGGACTCGGCGGGCTTTTCCTTGTCGTCCCTGTCCTTTTCTTTGTCTTTCTCATCGTCTTCCGCTTCTTCGGCGGGAGCTTCGGACTCCCCGAAGCGGACCGAGATGCTCTGGCCTATGGTGTATTCGTCCTGATAGGCCTTGTCCACCGCCAGGACCATGTACCACTCTTCCCCTGTGATGAGCTTGTAGAGGGGCTCGTCCTTGGAGCAGTTCTTGCGGGTGGTATCCTCCGGGGCTATCATGGTCTGGCTTATGTACTCCGGCTCCAGCTCTATGATCTCGTCAACGTTGAAGTAGTCTTCATAGCCGTCGATGTAGTAGCTGACGAAGCCGGTGGTCTGGCAGTAGTAAGGGGCTGCGGATCTTCCGGCCGGGTACACGTCGAGTATCTTGGTGCCTACCCTGGTCTTGCTCCCCTCCTCGCAGTAGTAGCTTAAGGTGCCGTCCTGCTCGGCGCACACGACCTGCTCCTGCCTTATGATGAGGCAGGCCGCGTCGTTGACGCTCTCAAGCTTTCCGTAGTTGATCACGTCGGTGGTCTGCCTGGAGCCGCTGATGTCCGGCATGACATACAGGTAGAAGTACAGAGCCGCCGCAGCCGCTATATACAGTATGATGAACAGGGTGTTCAGCCTTTTCCTGGTCTTGTCCTTCATAACTGATATATTATAACCGATTGCGGAAGTGTAAACAATATCTTTAAAAAATATGCCTCAGGCAGAGCTGAGGCATTGATAGTTTTT
>JAFRWQ010000272.1 GCA_017437925.1 Bacillota bacterium | reverse complement strand
TGGCCTACTTCTGGGGCCTTACGGCGGCTCTGATGTATCTGGGCTTTTTCGCTGAGAAGAAAAGCGCGGAAGCTTCGGACATCGCGGAAAACGCGGAAGGGGAAAGCGATGAGTGAAGCCCGAAAGCGAGAGACCATAGACATACTGGGCATACCCGTAGACAGGGTGACCATGGCAGAAGCTCTGGGCGTCTTCTCCGAAATGCTTAAGACCGAAGGCTGCTCCATGATAGTGACACCCAACTCGGAGATAGTCCAGAACGCGACCAAAAACGAAGATCTGGCCTCCCTCATAAAGAGGGCGGACCTGGTCATACCCGACGGCATAGGTCTGGTCAAGGCTTCGAAGATACTGGGAAGCCCGCTCACCGAGAGGGTGACCGGCATAGATTTCAGCTACGAGGCTCTTAAGCTCCTCGCCGAAGAGGGGAAAAGCGCCTATCTTTTCGGAAGCAAGCCCGGCATCGCCGAAAAGGCTGCCGAAAAGCTTAAGGAGCAGATCCCGGGCCTCGTCATAGCGGGCTTCAGGGACGGCTACTTCAGCCCCGAGGAGGAAGCCGGCATAGCGGAGGAGATCGACGCCTCCGGCGCCTCCTTCCTGCTTACGGCCCTGGGCTCCCCCAAGCAGGAGCTCTTCATGGACAGGTACAGGGACGGTTTTAAGAACGTGAGAGCGGCCATAGGCATAGGCGGGACCCTCGACGTCTGGTCGGGGACCCTGGACAGGGCGCCGAAGTTTTACCGCGACCACGGCCTCGAGTGGCTCTACAGGCTCATCCAGCAGCCCTCGCGCATAGGAAGAATGGCGGAGATCCCGCGTTTTTTGATAAAAGTCATGATAAAAGGGAGGAACAATGCAGAAAGATCTTAGAGAAGTCGCTGCGCAGGTCCGCAGGGACATAATCAAGGAAGTGTACTGGGCTCAGTCCGGGCACCCGGGCGGGTCCCTGTCCTGCGCCGATATACTGACGGCCCTTTATTTCGGGGTCATGAACATCGACCCGAAGGATCCCAAAGCCCCCGGCAGGGACAGGCTCATAATGTCCAAGGGCCATCCGACCCCGGCGCTCTACGCCGTCATGGCGGAAAGGGGATACTTCCCCGTCGAAGAGCTCAGGACCTTCAGAGCCATAGATTCCCGCCTTCAGGGCCATCCCAACATGGATACCCTGCCCGGCGTGGACATGTCCACCGGTTCTCTGGGCCAGGGCATCTCGGCTGCAGTGGGCATGGCTCTCGCGGGAAAGCTTGACAAGGCTTCCTACAGGGTCTACGCGGTGCTGGGAGACGGCGAACTTCAGGAAGGTCTGGTCTGGGAGGCCGCCATGGCTGCCGGCCACTATCAGTTGGACAATCTCTGCGCCATAGTCGACAACAACGGCCTTCAGATCGACGGTCCCAACGACAAGGTCATGAAGGTAAAACCCATAGACGACAAGTTCAGGGCCTTCGGCTGGAACGTGGTGTACTGCGACGGCCACGATATCGACGATCTGCTCAGAGCCTTCGCCGAGGCAAAGGCCTTCTGCGGCAAGCCCACCGTGATCATAGCGGCCACAGTCAAGGGCAAGGGCGTGAGCTTTATGGAAAATCAGCCGGGCTGGCACGGCAAGGCTACCAATAAGGAGCAGGCCGAAAAAGCCCTGAAGGAACTGGGAGGTGAACTGTAATGGCAGACATGATCGCAACTAGGGACAGCTTCAGCAAAGTGCTGGTCCAGCTGGGAGAGGAAGATCCCAATATCATAGCCATGAACGCCGACCTTTCGGCATCCACCAAGACCGACGCCTTCGAAAAGCGCTTCCCCGAGCGCTTCATCAACGCCGGAATAGCCGAGTGCAACATGCTCGGCATGGCGGCGGGCCTGGCCTTAAGCGGCAAGACTGTCTTCGCCAGCAGCTTCTGCATGTTCGCCAGCGGCAGGGCCTTTGAGATCATCAGAAACTCCATCGCCCATACCAACGCCAACGTGAAGCTCTGCGCTTCCCACGCGGGCCTGGCGGTGGGAGAGGACGGAGCGACCCACCAGAGCGTCGAGGACCTCGCCATCATGAGGGACATCCCCGGCATGAAGGTCTTGAGCCCCGCCGACGACGTGTCGGCAAGAAAGCTCATCAGGGCGGCCGCCAAAGAGCACGGACCCTTCTACATCAGGCTCGGCAGGGCCGCGGCTCCCGTCGTATATCCCGAGGACGCCGAGTTTGAGATAGGCAAGGCCGTCACCGTGAGGGAGGGCAGCGATTACACCCTGCTTTCAACCGGCTGCATGCTTGAGACCGCCATGAAGGCTGCGGACGAGCTGGCCGCCGAGGGAATCAGCGTCAGGATACTCGATATGCACAGCATCAAGCCCATAGACGAGGACGCCATAGTTAAGGCGGCCCTTGAAACCAAGGGTCTGGTAACCGTCGAAGACCATTCGATCATAGGAGGACTGGGCTCCGCCGTCGCCGAGGTGCTCTGCGAGAAGGCCCCCGCCAAACTCAGAAGAGTGGGCATCAAGGACTGCTTCGGCGAGTCCGGAAAGCCCGCCCAGCTCTACGAAAAGTACGGCCTTACCGTAAAGGACGTGGTCGCGGCGGTGAAGTCGCTGTAAGGCGTTCCGCGGTACAGCCAGTTTTAAGTGATCGCGGTCGGCGCAGCCGGCTGCGTTCAACTCGCCGGTCTGCAGGAAGTTTTCTTTGATTGGAAATATTTAACTGGCAGATATTGACATTTTATTGCAATTGCTGTAAGATCCTTCCATAAGAACATGGGAGGATCTTTTTATGGAAAAGACAAGGATAATGGTAGTCCCGGCCTTTAGCGGCGCGGGAGCCAGCTTCACGGCAGCTTCCCTCGCCGTTTTTCTGGCGGGCAGGACCGATGAGAAAGCGAGAAGGGCCAAGGGCCTTCCTCCCCGGGTGACCCTGGCGGAGCCCGCGGGAGGAGACCTGTTCAGCGCCCTGGGAATGGAAGAGCGCTTTGTGAACAGGAGCTTTGAGTCCTTCACCGGGGCCATAGAAAAGGGCGAGAGCCTTAAGGACATATGCAACGCGAGGAACGGGGTCAACTGCCTCTTCAGGGTGCCGGGAAGGGACGGGGACCTGAGCCTTCCCGGCCTTTTCAGGCTCATCAGTTCCGCTCCCGGAGAGATCGTAGTCTTCGACTGCTCGGGCCTTGACCGGGAGGTGCTTAAAGACGCCGCAGCCGAGGCCGAAAAGAGGGTGCTGGTCATAGACCCCCTGCCCGTGAGGCTCATAGAAAACGGCGGCTTCATAGGCCGCTTCCTGCTGCGCTTTCCCGACACGGTGACCGTCGTAAACAAGATGAACAGCGGAGTGAGGAAGGCGGAGCTGGACAGGTATCTGGGAAGGAGGACCTACGTGAGCCTGCCCTGCCTTCCGGCCGAGACCGTGTACAAGGCCCAGTACAACTGCCTGAGCCCGGCCGAACTGGAGGAGGGCAGGGAGCAGCTCACCGCCCCGATGGAGGCTCTTATAAAAAAACTGGAGCTCTTCCGCTGAGCTATCAAGATTGTTCATCGTAAACTTCGTTTTCTGCATAACGCAAATAAAACGGACAATTGAAAAGACTCCGTAAATATTACGGCAAAATTGCCGCATTTTAGTAAAAGATATATTGTGTTTTTCTGACACCGTAGTAAAATCAGTAAATGTAATTAAGAGATCCGATAGCCATTAAAGCTTGAAATTTCAATGATTTACGCAATATATTGATCGCAATAGGCTGGATGATGCATGTAATATATCACATATTACTATAAATATATCACCCCGAAAATATTTCGGCAGATAAACTGGTTTTACAAGAGGTGAAAAGAGATGAAAACACCGGATCTTAGTCTTTACGGCATAGAAAACGTCCGCCGCATCATGCGCAACCCCTCGTACGAGGAGCTGTTTAAGGCAGAGACCGACCCCAAACTCACGGGTTACGAGAAAGGCGTCGTGACCGAAAACGGTGCGGTCAACGTCATGACCGGGATCTATACCGGAAGATCCCCCAAAGATAAATATATAGTAATGGACGAGAACTCCAAAGACACGGTCTGGTGGACGAGTCCCGAATTCCCCAACGACAACCATCCCGCGTCCGAAGAGACCTGGAAGGCGGTCAAGGATATAGCCCTGAAGGAGCTCAGCGGCAAGGAGCTCTACGTGGTCGACGCCTTCTGCGGAGCCAACAGCGATACCCGCATGGCCATACGCTTCATAATGGAAGTCGCCTGGCAGGCCCACTTCGTGACCAACATGTTCATCAAGCCCACCGAAGAAGAGCTTGAGAATTTTGAGCCCGATTTTACCGTATACACCGCCAGCAAGGCCAGGGTCGAAAACTATAAGGAGCTGGGCCTTAACTCCGAGACTGCCATCGTCTTCAACATCACCAGCCGCGAGCAGGTCATCATCAACACCTGGTACGGCGGAGAGATGAAGAAGGGCATGTTCTCCATGATGAACTACTACCTGCCGCTCAAGGGCATCGCCGCCATGCACTGCTCCGCCAACACCGACATGCAGGGCGAAAACACCGCCATCTTCTTTGGCCTCTCCGGCACCGGCAAGACCACCCTTTCCACCGACCCCAAGAGACTGCTTATCGGAGACGACGAGCACGGCTGGGACGACAAGGGCGTCTTCAATTTCGAGGGCGGTTGCTACGCGAAGGTCATCAATCTCGACAAGGAATCCGAGCCGGATATTTACAATGCCATCAAGCGCAACGCTCTGCTGGAGAATGTGACGGTGGACAAGGACGGC
>JAFRWQ010000271.1 GCA_017437925.1 Bacillota bacterium | reverse complement strand
CGCCGACTGGAAGGGCTATAACGAGGGGGCTGAAAGGACCCTCCGAAAGCTCTGGCCCGAAGTAGGCCTCCTCGACTTCCCCAAAACCAACACGAAATTCGAGGTCCCCTTCTACATCTTCCACGGCCATCAGGACATGAACACTCCCTGGACATTGCTTTCCGACTGGTACGAAAAGATCGAAGCCCCCGACAAAGACCTGATATTCTTTGAGAATTCGGGCCACAATCCCATGAGCGACGAGCCCGAGGCCTTCAAGAAGGCCATGCGCGAGAAGTTCGAAGCTGTCATGAAAAAGGACAAGAGCAGGATATAGGGACGGAACAGACACAGCCGTTATATAACACGCGGCGCTTTATCGTATTTGTGCGATGAAGCCCTGATCTTAAACGGTGCGCCGGGCTGCCCGAAGCACGGCATCAGGAGGACATGATGGACAATAATACCGTTTCCGTCGCCTTCACGGGCGACATAGGCTTTGACAAGTACATGAGCGAAAGGTGGAAGGACCCGGATTTCCTGGACGAAAAGATCCTTCAGTTCTTCCGCTCGGCGGACCACGTTGAAGCCAACGTGGAGGGAGCCATGACCAGAGCCCCCGAGGTCGGAAACAAGGGAAGGTTCTTCCACGCCATGGATCCGGACTGCGCCGTCTTTCTTAAGAATATCGGGGCCGACATCTGGAACATCGGAAACAACCATACCCTCGACGCGGGGGCGCAGGGCGTTGCCGACACGATGAAGTACGCGGCGGAAAACGGCGCCGTCACCGTGGGAGCCGGCCTCAACATAGAAGAGGCTTCAAGACCCGTCTTCATCGAAGGAGCCGGCGGCATAGGCATCATCAGCGTCACCTACATGAACGAGAACACCCCGGCGGGCGAAAACAGCCCCGGCATCTTCAGCTGGAAGGACATGGACCTGATCGCAAAGCGCATAAGCGAGATCAAGGAACGCTGCCGCTGGTGCGTGGTGGTCTCCCACGGAGGCGAAGAGTTCTCCACCCTGCCCTCCGTCTACATCAGGGAAAGGTACATCAAATACCTTGAGATGGGCGCCGACGCCGTCATAGGCCACCATCCCCACGTGCCCCAGGGCTACGAGCTCTTCGAAGGCGGAAAGGCTGCCTTCTATTCACTCGGCAACTTCATCTTCGATACCGACTACCAGAGGGTCCACGACCACACCGATCAGGGCCTTCTGGTAAAGCTCATATTCACCGAAGACAGCCTGTCCTTTGAGCTTCAGGGGACGAAGATCGTGAGGGGAGAAGAGCGGGTGATCGCCGCCCCCCTTGCCGACATCGTTACCGAGATCCCGGCTGAGCAGTACGAGCTGCTGGCGCCCCTTGAGGCCAGGGCCCACCTGGCCGAGGAGCGCAGGAGGAGGAACTTCCTTGATCCCGTAAAATTCATACCCATGGGGGATAAGGATTGGGCAGACTTTCTCACAGACAGGAAGAACTGGGAGAACAGGGACGACTACGGCTACCAGGATTTCGAATTCCTCTATCACTTCTCCTTCAGGGCCGATGAGGGCCGGTGGAAGGAGAGCAGCATGGAAAAGGTAAAGGATTACATCCTCGCCCTGATACCAGAAGAGGACAGGCCTTAAGGCTCAAACTCAAAACGACCGTTATATAACAGAAACGACTTCATCGCAAAACCACGATGAAGCCTTTAAAAAGCCCGAAGCTTTAAGCTTCGGGCTCTTTTGTTTGTTTTGTATTCGGACAGCCGCCCCGCGTTCGGGCAAAGCCTTCGTCCGTCTCTTAAGGCCTGACTACTTGCCTTCCTCTTCTTCAGCCTTGTGGGCGGCGATGATCTTGTCGGCGATCATCTGGGGCACCTGCTCGTATCTGGTGAACTCCATGGTGAAGGAGCCTCTGGCCTGGGTCATGGAGCGAAGAGCGGTTGCGTAGTCGAAGAGCTCGGCCTGGGGGACTTCTGCGTGGAGCACCTGTCCGCCGCCGATGAAGGGATCCATGCCCATTACGATGCCGCGCCTGTTGGGAAGATCGCCCATGATGGTTCCGACGTATTCGTCGGGAACTATGATGTCAAGCTTCATGATGGGCTCGAGCAGGCAGGGCTTTGCCTCGACGATGCCCTTCTTGAAGGCCAGAGAAGCCGCGATCTTGAAGGACATTTCGTCGGAGTCTACGGCGTGATAGGAACCGTAGTAGAGGACTGCCTTGATGTTCTGGCACTTGCAGCCTGCGAGGGGGCCCTTCTCCATGCATTCCCTGAGTCCCTTTTCGACCGCGGGAATGAAGTTCTTGGGCACGCAGCCGCCGACGGTGGCGTCTTCAAACTCGAACTCCTCGGTGGAGGGGCTGAACCTGATGTATACGTCGCCGTACTGGCCGGAACCGCCGGTCTGCT
>JAFRWQ010000270.1 GCA_017437925.1 Bacillota bacterium | reverse complement strand
GGCGACGGCATCATCAAGATCGAGATGAACTTCCTGCCCGACGTCTACGTCCCCTGCGAGGTCAGCCACGGCAGGCGCTACAACCGCGAGACCCTGGAGGTCAAGTACAAGGGCAAGAACATATATGACGTGCTGGAGATGAGCGTAGACGAAGCGACCGGCTTCTTTGAAAACATACCCTCGGTCAGCCGCTATATGAACACTCTTAAGCAGGTCGGTCTTGGATACATCAAGCTGGGCCAGCCCTCGACCCAGCTCTCGGGCGGAGAAGCCCAGAGGATAAAGCTGGCCACAGAGCTTTCCAAAAAGAGCACCGGGAAGACCCTCTACATACTGGACGAACCCACCACCGGCCTTCATTTCGCCGACGTGGACAAGCTCATAGACGTGCTGCAGAGGCTGGTGGACGCGGGCAATACAGTGATAGTGATAGAGCACAACCTGGACGTGATCAAGTGCGCCGACCACATCATAGACCTGGGGCCCGACGGGGGAGCAAGGGGCGGCACCATCATCGCCTGCGGGACCCCCGAAGAGGTCGCGAAGACCCCGGGATCCTACACCGGAGAGTACCTCAAAAAGATCTTAAAGCAGGACTGAGCCCTAAGGAGGCCGTCAATGAAGAAAGAACACTCATTTATAAGCGTCAACGGAGTCAATAAGGTCTTCTGGACCGAATGGATCCCCGAGGAGATGCCCGTCATCGCCGTTCTGCAGATAGCCCACGGCATGAGCGAGCACATAGACCGCTACGAGGACTTCGCCCTCTACCTCAATAAATACGGTATCGCGGTAGCGGGGAACGACCACGTGGGCCACGGAAGAAGCTCCGACCCCTCCGACTACGGCCACATGGGGGAAGAGGACGGCTGGAAGACCCTGGTCGGGGACGTTGAGAAGCTCAACGCCAAGCTCCACGATGAGTATCCCGAGGTCCCCATATCGGTCATGGGCCACAGCATGGGCTCCTTCGTCGTAAGGGCCTGGCTCACGGAGCACGGCAGGAACTGCGACCGCTTCATCATCATGGGCACCGCGGGAAAGAACCCGGCCCTTAAAGCTGGGCTGGCCCTGACCAGAGGCCTTAAGAAGAGAAAGGGCGGACGGGCGGTGAGCGGCGTCATCAACGGCATGGTCTTCGGCTCCTACGGCAAGAAGATCAAGAACCCCAGGACCGCTTACGACTGGCTCTCCACCGAAGAGAGCGAGGTGGACAAGTACGTGGCCGACCCCGCCTGCGGCTTCTCCTTCACCTTAGCGGGCTACGAAGACCTCTTCACCATGCTGGACAAGGTCAACAGCAAGAGCTGGTACGGCGAAGTCCCCAAGGACAAGCCCATATTACTGATCTCGGGCTTCGAAGACCCCGTGGGAAACTACGGCAAGGGTCCGGCCGAGGTCTGCGACGGCCTTAAGGAAGCGGGCTGCAGGGAGGTCTCGCTGCTGCTCTTTGAGAACATGCGCCACGAGGTGCTCAACGAGAAGGGCAAAGAAGCCGTCTACAAGGAACTGAGAGACTTTTTGCTGGGATAGCAAAGGAGCGCTTCCGGGCGGTATTCAGGATATAAAAAGCGGCGTCCCCCGGTCGGGGTCTGCCGCATAGATGCAAAAAAAGGATCATCATGGTCAACATAGGCAACGACTGGGACGGCCTGCTTGCTCAAGAGTTCGAAAAGGACTACTACAAGAAGCTCCGCGCCTTCCTCATAAGCGAATACAGAAGCAGGGTCATATACCCCAATATGTACGACATCTTCAACGCCCTCAAGGCGACTCCCTACGAAGGCGTTAAGGTCGTGATACTGGGTCAGGATCCCTACCACGAGCCGGGCCAGGCCCACGGCATGTGCTTTTCGGTAAAGCCCGGGGTACCGGTGCCGCCTTCGCTTCAGAACATCTACAAGGAGCTGCACGACGAGACCGGCATGGAGATCCCCTCCGACGGCTATCTCAATGGCTGGGCTGACCAGGGCGTTCTTCTGCTCAATACCGTGCTCACCGTGAGGGAGCACTACGCCAACTCCCACAAGGGCAAGGGCTGGGAGATACTCACAGACCGCATCATCAGCCTTCTCGGCGAAAGGAAGCAGCCCATGGTCTTCATGCTCTGGGGCTCCAACGCCAGGGCCAAGAAGAGCCTGATAAGCTCGCCCGAACACCTGGTGCTTGAGACCGTCCACCCCAGCCCCTTATCGGCCTACAACGGCTTCTTCGGCTGCGGCCACTTCGTAAAGTGCAACGAGTTCCTTAAAGACCGCGGAATGGACCCCATAGACTGGAGCAGGAGGCATTGAAGAAAGCCTTAATCCAGCTCCGCCTCCAGTTCATCGATCACGTCCAGTATCTTCTTCCAGGAGATATTGGACTTTTCTTTTTCCATTTCTTTAAGATACTCTTCGTTGTCGTCCAGGCATCTGGCTCTGACGTAGGCGTGATAGTACCTGCCGAAGGCCTCATACTGGGACGCATCCACCGAGAGCTCGTCGTCGGCGTAGCGGTTGACCGCGGCGGCCGTATATATCTTCTGATATTCGCCCTGATCGAAGTAGTCGTTCAGGGTGCTTAGCCCCGTGCTTCTCGAACCGTACATGACGTCCTGTCTTATCCCTTTAAAAAGAATGAAGCTGTTGGCGAAGAGGACGAACATCAGCAGGACCGCGAGCATCCTGGCGAGACCTATCCATCTGCTTATTTTTTGAGTCTTCATTTCGCCCTCCTCTCGTTCACAAGGATCAGCAGCGACGAAGAACTCATGCCCTTCAGACCGGCGATGTCTTCATCGGTAAGGTTCAGATAGTTCTTGAGAAATCCGTTAACCTCGGCGTTGAGCTCCTCCGTATGGTACAGGACTTTTTCGCTGACGTCTCTTTTTCTGATGCTTGCGTATTCTCTCTCATAATCCGCCACTGCTTCGCAGGTCCTGACGAGAGGGTCGTCGTAGGGATCGGTGCCGTATAGATACTCGGTCATGGCATCGATCATGCGGTTCTGATAGTACGCAAGGTACGAGATGCTGTTGTAGTCCCCGTAATCCCTGTAGGAGAGGGAGAACTTGTTCATGAAGAGCTCCATCTCGATGTATTCGCCTTCGTCGAGGAATTCGTCCAATTGGGCTTTTATCTCGCTCTCGGTCATCTTGGATGCGATTATCCTCTCGGCGATCTCATAGCCGGCCTGATGCATGACGAAGACCGTAAGGTTGGCGAGGAGCAGCATCACCAGGATCACCAGTATGCCGTAGCCTTTTTTGCTTTTCTTTACCTCCGCGGCGACCTCGCGGCTGGCGCTCTCGAAGCGCTCGTCCAGGAACTGAAGCTTTTTAAGGTGTTCCTGGGCTTCGGGATTGGGCGTGCCGCAGTGGGGGCAGAAGGCCTCGTTCAGGGAAAGAGGCGCGCCGCAGTTTTTGCAGTTAACCATTTCAGTCCTCTTTTACGTATTGCTTGAGAAGGTCATAGTCCGCGTAACCGCTTGAATTCGAGCACTTTTCATATATATCCTCCAGTTCGCCGAAGGAATAGCCTCTGTTTTCAAGCTCCGCGATGAGCGCGTCTCTCATTTCGGCGTATTCGTCCTTGTCGACCCTGTTCATCCCGTTGTAACCTGTGAAGATCTCGGGACGGAAGATAAAGTGCAGCATGCGCTGAAGCAGGTACGCGTCGAAGCGCTCATCCCGCTCGATGTTCTCGAAGGCGTATTTCAGGCAGTAGGAAGAATAGCGGGACCATTTCTGAACGGCGCGGGTATTCCCGTAATAAAGCTTTTCAACGGCCTTGTAGTCTCCGCTGTCATAGGCTTCGTTGAGCGCGTCCAGGTTCTCTTCCATCCAAACGATGTCGTCGTAGGCCTGCCGGTCGTACTTCTCATCGTTGTAGTAGTTGATCTTCGCGGTGCGGGAGAAGGCAAAGGACAGCCCCACGATGACGGTGATCAGGACCAGTCCCCTGAGCATGGAAGACAGGATGATGCGGCTGACGGACCGCTGCACGTCGTCCTTAAGGCCGAGCATGGAGTCTATCAGCGAAGAGACCTTCATCCTGAATTCGGCGTAGGCGCCTTTTTTATTCATCGTGCCGCAGTAAGGGCAGCTGCTGAGTCTGGCGTCGAAGACCGCCCCGCAGTTTTTGCATCTGACCGTGCTCATATCGTACTTTCCCCGCGTTGTTTTCCCTTTGGCTAAAGACCTCTTATTCCGCTTCGCGCTTGAAATTTCTCCATTCGGCGTAGGCGTTGAGCTCTTCTTCGGAGAACTTGAAGGCGGCTCCGACTACCAGTATGTCGTCAAGATAGCCGACCACGGGGATATCGTCGCGGATCAGGTCTTTGCCCTTGAGCAGGTAAAGGACAGCGCAGAGCATCAGGACTATGACCCTGGTCGAAACTCCCGAATACTCCTTTGTTATGTAGGCTCTGATCATGGAGATCATGAGGGGAAGCCTTGAAAGGCCTTCTCCTATGGCGGGGATCTCCTTCATCTTGAGCTCGAGGGCCTGCAGGGCCTGCTCGACCTTTGAACCGTCCTTGAGCATCTCCTGGGCCTGGGCTGTGTACTTGCCGAGGACTTCCATTGCTTTGTCGGTATCGATAACGCTCATTGTAACCTCCTGTTGTAAATGTTTTTGTTATTTGGCGCCGGGCGCTTTGGCCGGCTGTTTTTCTCCGTGATACTGGTAGTAGCAGGCTTCGACGTTGCCGTTGAAGAGCTTGCGCCTGCGGTCGGCGGGCCTTCCCATCTTTCGCTCAAAGCTCTTGTCCGAGGTGATGATGAAGAGGGACCAGGCGGGGTTTTCTTTTGAAAAGTTTTTCAGGACCTTGTATATCGCGTCCATCTGGTCCTGCTCTCCTATGCGCTGGCCGTAGGGCGGGTTGCTTATTATGATGCCGCGGTCTTCGGCGAAGGGGAGGAGCTGGTCGCCGGTCTCGGCGCCTTCTGCGGCCTTTTCGGATGCTCCTTTTCCGCAGAGCTCGCTGAGGGTCCTCTTTATTCCCATGGGCATGAAGACTATGCAGTCCTCGACCCCCGCTTCGGCGGCGTTTTCTCTGGCCGCTTCCACAGATTTGGGGTCTATGTCGCAGGCCAGTATGTGAAAGCTGCTCTCGTTGTCTATGGCGGCATAGGCGGCCTTCCGTTCCTCCGCCCAGAGCTCTTTGGGTATGCAGTCCCAGCCTTCGGAGGCGAAATGCCTTGAAAGGCCGGGCGCTATGTTTTTCGCTATCATGGCGGCCTCTATGGGTATGGTCCCCGAGCCGCACATGGGGTCGACCAGGGTCCTGCCGGGCTTAAAGAAGCTTAAGTTTATCAGGGCCGCGGCCAGGGTCTCCTTTATGGGAGCGGTGACGGCGCTGACCCTGTAGCCTCTCTTGTGGAGCCCCTCCCCTGAGCTGTCGATCATAAGGGTCACGCTGTCCTTAAGGAAAGCGAAGCGGACGGTGTAATCTGCCCCCGTCTCCTCGAAGCTTTCCACATCGTAGGTCTGCCTGAGCCTTTCCACTATGGCCTTCTTTATGATCGACTGGCAGGCGGGAACGCTGTGAAGCGTTGATTTTACCGAGGTCCCGACCACCGTGAAGCGGCCGTCCAGGGGTATCCATTCCTCCCAGGCCAGGGCCTTGGTCTGCTGGAAGAGCTCTTCAAATGTAAGTGCGGAGAACTCCGCCATCTTTACGTAGACCCTGTCCGCGCAGCGCAGCCACAGGTTGGAGCGCACCAGGGCCCTCTCGTCCCCGGTGTATGTGATGCGCCCGTCCCTGGAATCGGCGATGGGATAACCCAAGGCTTCCACTTCTCTTTTTACCACGGCCTCAAGGCCGAAGGTGGCGCTGGCTATGAGTTCAAGCTTTGACATTTCAGGCTCCTTTGAAGGCGGATGTTATTTGTTCCGGCGAGCGTATGATAACAGAAAAGCGGCCCTTTGTAAATGAAGGGCGGGCGATGAAAGGAGGCCGCGAAAAAGAATACCGAACATTTGATAAAAATGTGACGCAAGGCACATTTCTTCTGAGCATTCGCCGCATCGGCGGAATAGTTTCTGAGACTTTGAAGCGACCCTGATCTTTTAAAGCGAAAAGCTTAAAAACGGCAAAATTAAAGGACTTTATAGCCTTGCAGAACAAAGGCTCAAGTGCTAAACTATCACTGTATGGAATGTTTTCTTTTAATATCCCATATTCGGTATATCTTTTGTATAAAGGAGAAAATTTCAACATGGCAAGAATTTGTGACAAGTACATCGAGGAAGTAAAGCAGAGATATCCTCATGAGCCTGAATTCCTTCAGACCGTAGAAGAAGTTCTCACTTCCATCGAGCCCGTACTCCAGGCTCATCCCGAGTATGTAGAGCTGGGCATCATCGACAGGCTCCTCGAGCCCGAGAGGATCATCAGCTTCAGAGTACCCTGGGTCGACGATCAGGGCAAGCCCCATGTGAACAGAGGCTACAGAGTACAGTTCAACTCCGCTCTGGGACCCTACAAGGGCGGCCTCCGTTTCGCTCCCAACGTATATCCCGGAATCCTCAAGTTCCTCGGATTTGAGCAGATCTTCAAGAACTCCCTCACCGGACTGCCCATCGGCGGCGGCAAGGGCGGCGCTGACTTCGATCCCAACGGCAAGAGCGACGCTGAGATCATGAGATTCTGCCAGAGCTTCGTCAATGAGTTCTACAAGTATGTAGGACCCAACGAAGACGACCCCGCCGGCGACCTCGGCGTAGGCGGCAGAGAGATCGGCTACATCATGGGCCAGTACAAGAGACTGACCAACCAGTATGACGGCACCTTCTCCGGCAAGGGCACCGAGAACGGCGGACTTGCGGGAAGATCCGAAGCTACCGGTTACGGAATCGTCTTCTTCGCCAGAGAGATGCTCAAGCACTACGGCGACACCCTCGAAGGCAAGACCGTCGTTATCTCCGGCTTCGGCAACGTAGCCTGGGGTACCGCTCAGAAGCTCGAGCAGCTGGGCGCCAAGGTCATCGCTTTCTCCGGCCCCGACGGGTACATCCTCGATGAGGACGGCGTCCTGGGCGAGAAGATCGACTACTTCCTCGAACTCAGAAACAGCGGCAAGAACATCTGCTCTCCCTACGCAGAGAAGTTCCCCGGCGCCAAGTTCGTTCCCGGACAGAAGCCCTGGGGCGTCAAGGCCGACCTCTACATCCCCTGCGCGATGCAGAACGACGTACATCTTGAGCACGCCAAGCAGATCGTTGCCAGCGGCTGCAAGTACTACGTAGAAGGCGCCAACATGCCCACCACCAATGAGGCTGTTGAGTACCTCCAGCAGCACGGCGTAGCGGTAGGTCCCGCCAAGGCTGCCAACGCCGGCGGCGTAGCCTGCTCCTGCCTCGAGATGAGCCAGAACGCTCAGCACATCGTCTTCACTCCGGAAGACGTATTCGCTCAGCTGGAAGGCATCATGGTCAACATCTTCAAGCAGATCGAAGATGCCTGCGCATACTACAACCTGGGCGACAACTTCGTAGCCGGCGCCAACATCGCGGGCTTCGACAGAGTTGCCAAGGCCATGAAGTGGCAGGGACTTGTCTAAACCTTAAGTTTGGACAGAGTCTGAAAGACAGCGAAAGAGAGCCTCGTCCGGAATACCGGACGGGGCTTTTGTAATGGAAAGAATGCGCGGGAGGGAGCGCGGGGCCGGCGGGCGATGCGGCAGGTTTTTGCGGCAAAATATTGACATAATATGTAAATTAAGGTAATATAGATGCGGCGGCGGGCAGAGACGGTATTGAGAAGGCCTCTTCTGCTTTTTTGTTTTGCCGAAAGCTTCGGCATACTGCTTGGTTATTATACGGGGCTGTCCGGCAGAGCGGCCGCGGGCGCCGCTCTCGGGCTCTGCGCCCTGTATTTCGGGGCGTATATGCTGCCGGTAAGAGGCGGCGGTAAGGATTTGTCTCGGTCAGAAGGGGGGAGCGGTCCATCAGCCGCGGTCCCAGCTGCCTGCGGCAGCGTCCCCGAAAGCGAAGGACGGCCTGAAAGCTTTGACGACCCTTCCGGAAGCGCCGCCAAAGCCCTGCTTAAAGGCCGCAGGAGCTTCTGCTTTATGGCCTGCCTGGTCTTTTTCCTCGCCGGCTTTTTCACTGTCAGGGAGAGGGAAGCGCGGATCAGCGTCCTCGACAGTTTCGGAGGGATGCCCGTGAGCTGCGAGGGCAGGGTGCTTTCGTGCAGGTACAGGGAAGGGGCCTCGCAGATATACGTGAGGCTCGAAAGGGCGGGGCTTCCTGGGAAGGAGCTCAAGCCCTGCGGCGAAAAGGTGCTGGTGAAGCTTGATGAGAGCGATATCGAAGAACTTTTCAGCCTTCCGGGAAGGAGGGTCCGCTTCACCGGTACCGTTTCAAAGCCCGACGGCAGAAGGAACCCCCTTGGCTTCGATCACCGCCTGTACCTCAAGGGCAGGGGGGCGCTCGCCATTGTGAGTCCCAATCCCTTCCGCTTTGAAAAATGCGGGGTCGCGAATCTTCCCCTTAACCTGATATCTTCCCTTAAGGGAGGCTTTCTCACACGAGCGGAAGAACTGCTGGACGAGCGCTCCTTCGGCCTGGTCTCGGGCCTCATGTTCGGCGAAAAGGGCTTCATGGACGAGGACGATGTACAGAGCTTTAAGCACAACGGCATAGCCCACGTGCTGGCGGTCTCGGGCCTTCACGTGGGCCTGCTCTACGCCGTCATAATGAAGCTTCTCGGCGGAAGAAGGGATCTTAAGACGGGTCTGATCACCCTGGCGCTGCTGTTCGTCTATGCAGCCCTTGCCGACTTTTCGGTCTCGGTCATGAGGGCGGGGCTCATGATAAGCCTCAATATCCTGGCCTTTCAGCTGAGACGGCGCTACGACATGGTGAGCGCTGCGTCCCTTACGGCCCTGGTCTTCATGAGCGCGGATCCCTACCAGCTCTTCGACAGCGGTTTTCAGCTCTCCTTCGCCGCGGCTTATTCTCTGGGCATAGTCCTGCCCTGGTTTGAGGCGCGCGTCGTCGAGATCTCGGACGAAAAGAAAAGCGATTTTATATATTATGCGGGGAGCCTCGCCGGGCCCTGCCTCGCCGTCCAGCTGGGCATGCTGCCTCTTACGGTCTTTCATTTTCTCTGCTTTTCGCCCTTAAGCTTCATCATAAACCCCGCCGCCATAGCCCTGGCCGGCCTGATACTGCCTTCGGGCCTTGCCATGTTTGCCTTTTATGCTGCCGAAAAAGCCTTTGAAGGCTTAAGTCTCGGGCTTCTCGCCCTGGCAG
>JAFRWQ010000269.1 GCA_017437925.1 Bacillota bacterium | reverse complement strand
TCTGGGACTTGATATAGGCGATAAGACTATCGGGGTCGCGGTAAGCGACCCCTTGTTCATTTCTGCCCAGGGCGTCACCACCATAGAGCGGGTGGGGGACAGCAAGGACACGACCAAGATCGTGGAACTGGTAAGGGAGTACGAGGCCGGCCTCATAGTCTGCGGCCTTCCCCTTATGCTCTCGGGCGAGGACAGCCCCCAGACCGAAAAGGTGAGGGCCTTCGTCACCCTGCTCGAAAACAAGCTGAGAAGCAGCGGACTCTCAAAGGTCGGGGTAGTGCTCTACGACGAGAGGTACACCACCAAGATGGCTGAGGACGTGCTGATGATCAGAAGCTCCGAGAGGGGCAGGGGAATGGACAGAAAGAAGCGCAAGCAGCACGTCGACAGGCTCGCGGCCCAGCTGATACTCCAGTCCTACATGGACATGGAGGCCAACACCACGCCGGGCAGCGCCAGAGTCAATGACCCTGACGAAATACACGAGGAATAAGGAGGCATCATGGACGGAATAAAGAACTTTTTCAGCGACATTACAGGCATGGGCGCCTTATCCGAGGAGCTGCAGAAGGAGATGAGCGAGAGCCTCGGACACGTCAACACCGCGGCTGATTCCGTCGACGCCGCGGCGAAGAGCGCGTCAGAGCTTTTGGAGAGCTTCCAGGGCCGGATAGACCATATCATCAGCTTCGCCAAAAGCCTCAGCGTACTGGTCGTGGTGCAGTTCATAGTGATACTTATAATGCTGGCGGTCCTGATCAGCCTTTACAGCGCCGTGCGCAGGATGGAGAAGAATCTCCGCGATTAGTTTTCAAAAACAATATTTCTCCTTTTTCAAACTTTTTTTTCAAAAGAGCTTGACAAGGGCTTATTTCGATGGTAACATGCCGCCATACCTTCCAACACAGGTAGAGGTTGCGCTGCTTAAGAGTAAGCGGGCGGAGGCCGGAAGCCGACGAACCCCGCAGAAAGGAATCAGCGCCGAAACCGAAGCGTCCGAAACTTCGGTTGGGCCCGGATCAAACAGGTCCGGTACTGTCGTCAGGTTTATGGGATCTGACGGAGAGCTATCATTAGAGGTGTGCCTAGATTTGTTCAGCTTGGTGCATTCTAATGTACCAAGTTTTTTTATCGCTTGGACTGCGGTTGGGCGGAACGCAAAGACAGCGCTCCATGCCCCCATGCGGTCCTGAGATGCCCGGTACAGACCGGGAAAGGAGAGCAAATCAAATGGACACTCAGAACAAGAGAAGGTTTAAGATGCCCCATAACTATGTAGTCGTATTCTCCATAGTTATTCTCGCGGCTATCCTCACCTGGATCATTCCCGCAGGTCAGTTCGAAAGAGAAGGCCGGTACGTAATCCCCGGCACCTATCATTCTGTAGAAGCCAGTCCCGTCGGCCCCGTCGGCGTATTCTACGCAGTTGAGCAGGGCTTTGTTCAGACAGCGGACATCATCTTCTTCATCATGTTCGCCTACGGCTTCGTGCACATGCTGATTAAAAACGGCAGCTTCGACGCCCTTATGGGAGCCCTGATCCGCAGGACAGCCCACTTCGACGACAGGATCATCTTCGTCATCATCATGATCACCTTCGGTATCCTCGGCGCCACCATGGGCATGTCCGAAGAGACCTACGGCATGTACCCGATGTTCATCGGAATAAGCGCGGCCCTGGGCTATGACGCCATAGTCGGCGGTTCAATCGTTTACATCGGCGTTTCCACCGGATTCGCTTCCGCAATACTCAATCCCTTCACCCTCGGCGTAGCCAACACCATTTCGGGCATCACCACCAGC
>JAFRWQ010000268.1 GCA_017437925.1 Bacillota bacterium | reverse complement strand
TCGCCGCCGTAGGTGAAACGCTTGCCTATGTTCTGGAAGACAGCCTTGATGTTGGCGCTGAGCCTTCCTCCGTCGAAGAGGGAGGGCTCGCTGGACATGTCGTAGGTGTATTCGCCGGGGTCGGCGCAGTAGTCGACCACAAGGCCGTTGTCCACGATGAGCATGCACTGGCCGTCGGCCACCACTATGCCGGAACCGTTGGTGATGATGTTGTCATCGCCGTTGTTGGTCGATTTGCTGCTCTTCTTCTTGGTACCCCTTACGGCCAGCACCCCGTCGGGCAGGGATTCGCAGATGAAGAATTCCTTCCACTGATCCGCCATTACGCCGGAGGCGGCGCCCAGAGCGGCTTTAATAAGTCCCATGATAAGCTCCTTTCGCTGTTCAATATGTAATATCGCTGTATTGACTGTAAACGCAGGCGCAAAAACTCCGCTTCGCGCACAAATAAATCATATCATACGGCGGGTCAAATGAAAAACTTTTTTGCTTCTTTGGCGGGTCCCAAGGACCCGTCCGGCCCTTATTTTCCGAAAAGCTCCGCGGTCTTTGCCATGCGCTCCGAGATCTTTACCCCGAAGGGGCAGCGCTCCTCGCAGCTCTGGCAGCCTATGCAGTCCGAAGCGTGAGAGCTTAAGGCTTCGTAATGCTCCCTCACCGAAGACGGGACCTCGGGCTGCATGGCGGCAAGGTCCGAGAGCTTGTTTACCATGGCGATGTCTATATCCATGGGACAGGGCCTGCAGTGGCCGCAGTAGGTGCACTGGCCGTAGTAGGCGTGAGCGGGAGCCTGGGCCAGCACCGAGGCGTAGTCCTTCTCCTCGTCCGTCGCGTCCTCGTAATGAACGGCGGCGTCCACCTGGGAGCAGTCGTCGTAGCCGCACATGACGGCGGCGACGGCGGGCCTTGTCAGACAGTAGTGTATGCACTGGACGGGGGTCAGGGTGACTCCGAAGGGGGAGCGGGCTGGATCGAAGAGTCTGCCTCCGGCAAAGCCCTTCATCACCGTGATGCCGACGCCTCTCTGCTCGCAGAGCTTGTAGAGCTTTGCCCTTTCGGGGTCTATGCCCTTAAGGCCGCTGTCGTACTCGTCTTTGAAGAGGTCGTCCAGGTCTTCGCTGGCAGGCTTCATGTCGAAGGCCGGATTGACGCTGAAGAGCATCATCTCAACGTAGCCCGAAAGAGCCGCCTTCTGGCCTATGAGGGGATTGTGGGTGCTGAGGCCTATGTGCTTTATGACCCCTTTCCGCTTCAGATCCAGCACGTAATCCAGGTATTCGCTGTCTTGGATGTCGTTCCAGTCCTGCTCCTGGTCCACGTAGTGTATCATGCCCAGGTCTATGTAGTCGGTGCCCAGGCGGGCAAGAAGGTCTTCAAAGGCTTCCTTCACCTTGGGAAGCTCCCTGGTGCGCAGGTACTGGCCGTCCTGCCAGGTGGAGCCTATGTGGCCCTGCACTATCCAGTGCTCCCTGTCGCCCGCTATGCCCTTTCCCATGTTGGTCCTGACGGTGGGGTCGCTCATCCAGCAGTCTATGATGTTTATGCCCTGCTCTTTGGCGTAGTGTATGAGTTTGACGCACTCTTCTTCGCTGTGGCGCTCCAGCCATTCGCCGCCGAAGCCCACCTCGCTGACCTTAAGGCCGGTCGAGCCCAGATCTCTGTATCTCAAGGCCTATTCCTCCTCTTTTGCGACCGCGGTCTTTGCGAACCTGGTCATCAGCACCGCGTAGGTAGCGGCAAAGACCACTGCCGCTCCGGCGCGGACTTCCTTTTTGCTCTTTGAGGGTATGCAGCTGCCCGCTATGACTCCCGCCGAGCAGACGCAGAGCTTGATCAGGGCCAGGTCCTTCCAGTCGCTGTTCTTCATATAGCGGTCCGCGGTATCGAGAAGCTTGTTTATGTCGATATTGAAATTGTCCATTGAGATTCTCCTTTCGAAATACGCCCGCGGGGACGTCCCCGCCCCTTTATTATATCAGCGGAGCCGTCCATTCTCAACGCCTCCGATTTCCGCGATACACTTTATTCTGCCTCCGAACTGCGATATAATAAAATTCAGCGGGCCCGGCAACGGCCCCGATATCAACGATAAAAAGAAAGGAAGACCGCTTATGAATATCCTGCAGGAAGTCTTAAAGAACGAAGATTTCATGATCGCCGAAAGGCGCCATTTCCACACGAACCCCGAACTCAGCGCCAGGGAATACAAGACCATGGAACACATCGACGCCCTCCTCACCGAGATGGGCATAGCCCACGACGTGATAGAGGACGGCGGCATACTCGCCTATATCCGGGGTAAGGAGACCGGACGCAGCGTGCTGCTCCGCGCCGACTGCGACGCCCTCCCCGTTGAAGAGAACGAAAGCAACCTGGCGGGACCCAAGGTCTGCGTATCCGCCAACAAGGGCGTGTGCCACGCCTGCGGCCACGACGGCCACATGGCGACCCTGCTCACCGCCGCGAAGGTCATAAACGAGCATAAGGACGAGCTGAACGGCTGCGTCGTCATCATGTTCGAGAGGGGCGAGGAAGGCACCCACAACGTCAGCTACATCCACCGCTATATGGAAGACCACAACATCACCGTCGACAGCTGCTACGGCGCCCACCTCTACAACGCCCTGCCCACCGGAAAGATCGCCATCAACGACGGCCCCGTCATGTCCGGCAGCGCCAGCTTCGGATTCACGATCACCGGCCGCGGCGGCCACGGCTCCAGGCCCGACCTCTCCGTAAGCCCCGTCGACGCCTTCGTCGCGATCTACAACGGCATGAACGCCCTGCGCATGAGGAACGTCTCCCCCTTCAACCCCCTGACCTTCTCAGTCGGCAACCTGCACGCCGGCATCGCCAACAACGTCATCCCCGACAGCCTGAGCTTCGCCGGCACCATCAGGGTCTTCGACATCAAGACCGGAAAAGTGTACATGGAGAAGCTGGTCAACATGGTGGAAGAGAGCTGCAAGGCCTACGGCTGCACCTACACCGTGGACAAGCTTGCCGGTCCCTTCAGCCCGGTGCTCAACGATCCCGAGTGCGCGGCCTTCGCCCGCAAGTCGGTCGCCGAAGCGGTGGGAGACGATAAGGTCATCACCTGCGAGCCCTGGATGGCATCCGAGAGCTTCGCCCTGACCCAGAACAAATGGCCCGGCGTCTTCGCCCTGGTAGGCATGGCGGATCCCGAGGTCGGAAGCGGCGCCGCCCACCACAACGGAGCCTTCGACCTGGACGAAAAGGCCCTCAAATACGGAGCGGCGGCCTATGTGGCCTACGCCTTCGGCTTCCTTGCCGAGGGACCCGACACCTCCGACAGGGCCAACAAGAAGAGTTTCGCTCAGATATACGAAGAGAGCAGCTTAAGGCCCGAAGAGATAGCCTTCATGAAGCACGAAGTGGACAAGGTCAATTTCTTCGAGAACTAGATATATCGGCTGAATGCACGAAAACGGCGGCCTTAAGGCCGCCGCTTTTATTTGTTCCTGTATACCGCTTTTTCGCTGACCACCAGGGGGATCACCGCGTCGTGGGCCTCCATGGGGATGTCATCCCTCATCAGGGCTTCCCTGCACACCAGGACGCTGCTTCCCTTGAAATCCTTAAGGAAGCGGTCGTAGTAGCCTCCCCCCTGGCCCAGCCTTCTGCCGTCCCGGCTGCAGCTTGCGCAGGGGATGAGGGCGAGATCGACTTCGTCGGGGCTCACATCCGGAGCGCATTCGGAGGGCTCAAGTATGCCCCAGGTCCCGGGCCTCAGTTCATCGAGGCCTTTTATGAGCTTGAGCGACATTTCGCCTTCACCCCTGCAAAGGGGAACGCAGACCCTCCTGCCATCTTTAAGCATTTCGGCGATCCAGGGGGAGGTGTTTATCTCCCTCTCAAGTCCCACGAAGGCGAAAACGGTCTTTGCCTCTTTGTATTCGGGAAGGCCCATGAGCCTAAAGCCCATGAGCCTGTCCGCCTGGGCTTTGTATTCCGCGCAGAGAGCCCGCTCCAGGGAGCGGACCCTCTTTCTCATGCGTTTTTTCTCTTTTTTAAGATCCATCGGACTGACGCCTGTCTGAAAAGGCATTCCTAAAGGTTCAGAAGCTCAGCGCTATGCCGATCACGGCGGAGATGGCGATGAAGGCCACCGGATGCCATTTGAGCTTTTGGATGCCTATGAAGGCGAGGACGAAGAGCACTATCTTCTTGATGTCGATCAGGTCCATGAGAGCCCCGGTCTGGCTGTAGAGGTCGAGGTGGAACATGGCCACCTTGACGACGCCTATGCCGGCGGCCGCGATGAGGCCGGTGACGGCGGGGCGCAGGCCGTAGAAGGCGTCCCCCACGACCTTGCTGCTGCGGAAGCGTTCAAGGGACTTGGAGATTATGATGACTATGATGAGGGCGGGGACCACCTCTCCCATGGTCGCGACTATTCCGCCGAAAACGCCCGCGATGTTGCAGCCCACATAGGTCGCCATGTTGATGCCTATGGGACCAGGGGTGGACTCGGAGATCGCTATCATGTCGGTGATAAGGTCCTGGGAGAACCAGCCGGTGCGGACGGACAGCTCCTGCAGGAAGGGCAGGGTCGCCATGCCTCCGCCCACGGCGAAGAGGCCTATCTTGAGAAATTCCCAAAAGAGCTTGAGATAAATCATTTTGCGGCCTCCTCTCCGTTCTTCTTCGCCCTCTGTACGGCCTTCGCGGCGATTCCGACTATGGCGGCCGCGATGACGTAGATTATGGGCGAGATCTTGGTAAAGAGGCTCAGAGCCAGTACCGCAAGACAGATGCATAGGGTCAGCGTATCTTTTACACCCTTCTTCCACATCTTGAGGACGGCGTCGAGTATGAGGGCTACGACGCAGACCGAAATGGCGGAGAGGGCTCTCTGAACGTAGATATTGTCCTTAAAGCCCGCCATGAAGAAGGCGATGATGGTGATTATTATGATGGAAGGGGAAACGACGCCCAGGGCGGCCGCGATGGCGCCGGGGGTCTTCCTGTGGTGGTAGCCTATGAAGACGGAGGTGTTGATGGCTATTATGCCGGGAAGGCCCTGGCTTAAGGCGTAATAGTCCATGATGTCCTCTTCTTCCATCCAGTGGCTGGTCTCAATGATCTCGCGCCTTAAGATGGGCAGCATGGCGTAGCCGCCGCCGAAGGTCACGGCTCCCATGCGGAAAAACTTCCAGTACATGCTTAAAAACTCGGAAAGCATCGGATGTTCCTTTCGTCTGTGTGTTTTCGCCCGGGACAGGAAGGGTCTGAACACCTTGTCTTACATGGCCGGGCAAAGATATAGTATATCCCAGAAGCGCACGCATTTCAACGGCGGATATTGTTCAAATTAAACACAAATGCGAGGCGGCGCCGCTTGCCGGATCTGCCCGCAGGAGCCCGCTGCGCTGCACAAAATGGCTGACAGGCTTTTCATCCCTGTGGTAAAATGTTAGCGAAAAACGAAAAGGAGGCGGGCTGAGCCCGTAGATAATATGTGGACCGACGAATTGTTCAAAGTTAAAAAGCCCATAATCGCCATGCTGCATCTGAGGGCCCTTCCGGGAGACCCCCTCTACCCAGAAGGCGGACAGATGGAGGAGGTGGTCGCCGCGGCAAGGCAGGAGCTTAAGGATCTTCAGGACGGAGGAGTTGACGGTGTTCTCATAGCCAACGAATTCTCCCTGCCCTACGAAAAGAAGATATCCTACGTCGCCATTTCCTCGATGGCCTACATCATAGGCCGCATCAGGGACGACATCAGGGTCCCCTTCGGTGTCAACATCGCGAGGAACGCCGTCGCGACCATAGACCTGGCCGCGGCCACGGGAGCGTCCTTTGTGCGCAATGCCTTTACCGGGGCCAGCGCCGGACTCTACGGCATAGTCGACACCGACGTGGCCGAAGCCCTGAGAAGAAAGAAGGCCCTGGGCCTCGATAATTTGAGGCTGCTCTACAAGGCCAATCCCGAGGGCGATCCCTACATTTCGGACATCGAGCCCGAGGCCATGACGAAGGCGATAATATTCGCCTGCAGGCCCGACGCCCTCTGCGCTTCCGGCTCCGGCACCGGCCAGGAAGCCGACGACGAGATCATCAGGCGCATAAAATCGGCGGCGAAGGATGTGCCCGTCTTCGCCAACACCGGCTGCAATGCGAAGAACATAGCAAGAAAGCTCTCCATCTGCGACGGAGCGGTGGTGGGCACGGCCTTAAAGAAGGACGGAAAGTTCGAGAACCATGTGGACATCGAAAGGGTCAGGGAGTTCATGGCCCCCGTCTTCGAGTTCAGAAAGGGGCTGTAGCATGGGCAGCTTCCTCATGGGCGTCGACGTCGGGACCTCCGAGACCAAGGGCGTCATCATCGACACCGAAGGCAATGTCATATGCGCGGCGGCAGTCCCCCACGGCACCGAAAACCCCAGACCCCGGTATTTTGAGCACGACGCGGAAAAGGTCTGGCTCTCCGACGTCTGCGCGGTGACAAAGGCCCTGCTCCAAAAGAGCGGCGTGTCAAATAAGGACATACTGGGCCTTGGGATGAGCACCATAGGAACCTGCCTTGTCCCTGTGGACAAAGACTTAAGGCCCCTGCGCAAGGCCATACTCTACGGCATAGACGCGAGAGCCGAGG
>JAFRWQ010000267.1 GCA_017437925.1 Bacillota bacterium | reverse complement strand
TTCGGAATACGGTTTCCAGTATCAGATGGTGAGCTGGCCCTCCAATCTGCCCAACGACTTCGATCTCGACGCCTATATCGCCGACAACGATTATGACGATGAAGCTCTCTACGAAGAGCTCAACATGGAAAAGCTGGAGCATACTCCCATCTACGGCTACATGCTCCAGGCAGTAAGGGCCGCGACCCCGACGGTCACCGATCTTAAAGCCGAGCTGACTTCGGACGAAGACGGAGAAGCCGGCATCGAGCTTACCTGGACCGACCCCTCCACCGAAAACAGACCTGTGGGCGCCTTCAAGATCTACCAGATCCAGAGGGACAAGAGCCTGACCGAGGTCGCTGTCCTGCCTGCGGGGACCGAGGAGTACCTGTTCACCGGCATGGACGGCCGCGACGAATACCAGTTCATAGTTCGCACCATGACCGGCATGCACGCCAACGTCGAGAGCGCGGATTCCAACACGGCCTACGTATACCTCGATACCTACGGGATATACAACATCGAGCTCATAGAAGAAGGCGACAGCTACGACATCTACACCTTTACCAATACCAACGGCAGCAGCACGACGATCACGGTGCGCCACGGCGTGGGCATCAGCGATATAGAGCTGACTTCCGAGGGAGGAGAAGACGGCCTGACCGACACCTACACGATCACTCTGTCCGACGGAAGCGTCAAGACCTTCACCGTGCGCAACGGAAAGGATTCCCACGAGGTAGAGCTCAGGACCCTGGTCGTCACTGACGAAGACGAGGGTACCAGCACTACCTGGGTCCAGTGGCGCTACAAGGCTCTTGACGGCGAAGACCAGGATGATCTCCCCTGGCAGGATCTTGTGGCTGTGAGCGAAGCCGAGTTCGTTAAGGGCTCCGACGGCCGCGAGGTCGAGCTCAGGGTCGAGGACGGAATGGTCCAGTGGCACTACGCCGCATCCGACGGCCTTTCCGCCACTTCCTGGGAAGACCTGATCTCCCTCGACGATCTTAAAGGCGACAAGGGCGATAAGGGCGACAAGGGCGATCCCGGAGCCCCGGGCAAAGAGGTCATGCTCCGCACGGCCTGGGTCGACGGTGAAGACGGCGATGAGCTGGAGATGATCCAGTGGAAGTACAGCGACGAGACCGACGATGAATGGAGGAACCTTATGGCGTCCTCGGCCTCGGCCATGATACAGGGCGAGAAGGGCGACGACGGCCGTCCCGTCAAGCTGCAGATAGACGCCGAGGCCGGCGAGCTGCAGTGGTGCTACGAATGCGACAGCGAAGATGATGAGGACTGGCAGTTCCTTCTGAGCCTCGACGATCTCAAGGGCGAGGACGGCAAGGACGGAAATGACGGCAAGGACGGCCGCCAGATCCAGCTGAACTACGATTACAAGACCGAGACCCTGCAGTGGCGCTATGAGCCGACCGATGAGGATGAAGACCCCGAATGGGAAAAGCTGGCGGTCCTTTCCGACAACAATGTGCTCAAGGGCGAAAAGGGCGATCCCGGCGAGAAGGGTGAGACCGGAGCCCGGGGCGAGAAGGGCGAGACAGGAGAAAAGGGTGAAAAGGGAGAAGCCGGAGCCACCGGCGCCCGCGGACCCAAGGGCGATCCGGGAGAACCCGGAAGGGACGGCAAGGACGGACGCGGTATCGCGGACATCAAGCTCAGCGACAACGGCGACCTGCTCTTCACCATGACCGACGGCTCGGTGATCAACTCGGGCAATATACTGGCGCTTCTGTCCGGCGACGACTTTACCAAGATCGTGAACAACACGGATAACAACACGGTCCCCTTCACCGACGTGACCGTAAACAACTACTACTATGAATCCGTGGTCTGGGCCTACAACACCAAGATCACCGACGGGACCTCCGCGACCACCTTCAGCCCCCTGAACACCTGCACCAGAGGCCAGGTCGTGACCTTCCTCTGGAGATCCGCGGGCTGCCCCGAGGCTAAGAGCACGGTCAACCCCTTCAGCGACGTGAGCGAGAAGGACTACTTCTACAAGCCCATACTCTGGGCAGTGGAGCAGGGCATAACCGACGGGACTTCTCCGACCGTATTCAGCCCCAACGCCAACTGCCTCAACAGCCATATCCTGACCTTCATCTACAGGGCCATGGGAGAGCCGGGCAAGACCGGCGAGGGCAAGTACTACACCGACGCATACAACTGGGCCCGCTACGGCGGCCTGCTTGAAGGCACCTACACCGGAAGCTTCGATATAGAAGCCGAGTGCCCGCGCTGCAATGTGATCGAGTATCTCTACAGATACCTGGCCATGAGGTAAAAAAGGGCAGGATCTGAGCACGGACCGAAAAGAGCGCAAATAACATGAACGAGAGCATCCCCGAAGCCTGACGCCGAGGGGATGCTTTTTCGCCCGATATCATCGACAACAGCGGCCCGGAAGTATAAAATACAGGCAGGAAAACTTCGTGTGATCCGCGGGAAGGTCTGATGGAAGCGAATAAAAACAACAAAAGAGTACTTCTTCTGGTACCCCATGAGGACGACGAGATGCTGGTGGGAGGGCCGATGCTGGTCAACCTCAGCCGCAGCGGCTGCGAGATCTTCGTCTTCATAGCGACCAACGGGGATTATTACCCCTTCGAGAGCGCAGCGAGGGCGGAGGAGAGCCTCAAAGCCCTTGAGATGATGGGCGTCCCGAGGGACAGGGTCATCTTCGGCGGCTACGGAGACTCCTGGCGGGGAAAGGGCATATACGATTCCGGGTACGATGAGGAGAAGGTCTCGGAGGCCGGTCTCAGGTATACCCACGGGCCGTCGGAGGAGATCGACGAGTGGCATTATGTGAGGACCGGGGAGCACGCTCCCTATACGAAGAGGGCGCTGCTGGAGGACCTTTACGCCCTGATCGACGGCCTCAGGCCGGACGTCATACTGCTCGTGGGCTTCGATTCCCATCCGGACCACAGGGCTTTGAATTGTCTGAGCCTTGAGGCCCTGGCGCAGCTCATGAAAGAGGATCCGTCCTATGCGCCTGATCTGCTTGAAAGACCAGCCTACGAGGGCAATCTCTTCGGCAAACCTGATCATTTCAGCATGCCCCATCCGCCTTCGGCCCGGCCCGGCGGAAGCGCCGGAACGGCCTTCTGCAGCTGGGAGAGAAGGCTGCGCTACCGGGTGCCGGATGACTGCGATACTTTCCTTCTCACCGCTAATCTGATGTTCAAAACCGCGCTATGCTACAGGACTCAGGGCATGTGGACCTATGCCGACCGCTTCATCAATTCCGACGTTGTGTTCTGGCAGAGGAATACGAAAAACAGGCTGCTTCGGGCAAGTATCTCAGCGTCCTCGGGGGACGCCGGCCGTCTTAACGATCTCAAGCTCACAGAGCCCGTCAGGGCCGATGATGGGGACTGCGATCTTGCTGGCCTCTGCTTCAGGTTTGATCCCGAAGATGCTGAAAAGACTGTAAGCGCAGGCTTTGAAGGGCCCTGCGGGCTTAAGCGGCTGCTGCTGTATTTCAATACTCCGGGGGGAATCTCGGCAGACGCCTTGGCGGTCTTAAAGCTTAAAGACGGGTCCCGGGAGGTACTTAAAGAGCATTACGAGAGTGCAGAAGACTTTTCGGTAATGACGCTTGAACCTGACGGGAGAGCCTGCCTCGGCTTTGAATTGGTTTTTGAAAACGTAAGGGGCGATCTCGGCCTCGGGGAGATCGAGGCCCTGGAAGATGAGACGAGGCCTCCCTTTGAAGAGTTCCTGGCCGGCCCTTTCAAAGAAGAGCGTTCTCCCCTGAAAACGGCACTGCTCATCCCGGAAAAGCTGGCCTTTAAGGTCATAAGAAAGATCAGGCGGAACATAAAGACTCCATATGACAGGAAAAAAGAAAGATATGACGCGGACCGCCGCGCTTCGGCCGGCGGCGCCAAAGAATAAACGGAGGTAAGACGATGAGAAAACTTCTGGTAGTTGTCGACATGCAGAACGATTTCATAGACGGAGCCCTGGGGACCAAAGAGGCCGAGGCCATAGTGGAAGCCGCAAAGGAAAAGATACGCTCCTACCCGGTCCGCGACGTCTTCGCGACCCTGGATACCCACGGCGAGGACTACATGAACACTCAGGAAGGCAGATTCCTTCCGGTCCCCCACTGCATCAAGGGCAGCGAGGGCTGGAGGCTCCGCCCCGACATAGAGGAGCTGCTCTCCGACGCCCGCATATACGAAAAGCCCACCTTCGCCAGCACGCGGCTGGCCGAAGACATCAGGGAGATCTCAAAGCTCGAGGACATTGAGATCGAGCTCATAGGCCTGTGTACCGACATCTGCGTCGTGTCCAACGCCCTGATGCTCAAGGCCTACATGCCCGAGGTGCCGGTCTCGGTCGACTCCTCCTGCTGCGCCGGCGTGACCCCCGAAAAGCATCTGGCGGCCCTTGAGACCATGAGGTCCTGCCAGATAGTTGTAAAGTAGGACACGGCAATACCCGCAACAAAAAACGTCCGGAGAGATCCGGACGTTTTGCTCTTTTATTTTCCGCTGTCTTTCATCGCTTTTTTCTTCATTGCCAGCCGGACCGGGAGGCCCGCCAGGGTGATGGCGACGCTGCACAGGGCCATGACCGCCGCTTTGCCGCCTGAGAAGAAGAGCTGGCTTACGATGACGAAGAGCCCTCCCGCGATGGCGATCAGGGGTACGACGGGGTAGAGGGGGACCTTGTATTTTCTCTCCCAGTCGGGATGGAGCTTTCTTAGGCGCATAACGCTCATGAAGGTCAGAGTATAGAAGATCCAGCACGAGAAGACGCCCAGGTCGGTGAGGAGGTCGAACTCTCCGCTGAGGGAATAGAGGCAGCCCAGGAAGCCGATGAGTATGATGGAACCGGCGGGGACTCTGGCCGAATTGAGTTCGCTGAGCTTTTTCGAGGCGGGAAGGCTGCCGTTCAGGGCCATGGGGTATACCACTCTGGAACCCGACATGAGGAAGCCGTTGCCCGCGCCTATGACCGAGATTATGATGCCGATCTTGATTATGAGGCCGCCCGAATTGCCGAAGAGCCTGACGGCGACCGCCGCGGCGGGGGACTCCAGGTCCATCAGTTCGTCTGCCGGTATGACCCACAGATAGGCCAGATTGATGAGCAGGTAGACTGCCATGATGATCGAGACTCCTCCGACGATTGCTCTGGGAAGATCTTTGCCCGGATCTTTCATCTCGCCCGCTATGGCGCCCACGTTGGTCCAGCCTTCGAAGGCGAAGAGGACGGCGAGCAGGGTGGAGCCCATGACGCCCACGGCGCTCTTTCCGGCTCCCACCATCGGGGTCAGGACCTCCGAGCCTCCGCTGCCTTTGATGAATCCCACTATCATAATGAGGAAGAGGGGTATGAGCTTGCAGACCGTCGACACGACCTGCATTTTGCCCGCGGCGCCTGAGCCCAGGCAGTTGATGAAGACCAGGGCGATTATGACGGCGATCCCGACGGGAAGCGCTGCGTTCGGGCCCAGGTATTCGGAAAGTTCGGAACCGACTTTGACCCCGTAGCCAGCGAGGAAAGAGGGATAGAATATGACTATCTGCATCCAGCCGGCGAGAAAGCCCAGGGTCTCTCCGTAGGCTTCGGACAGGTAGACTATCATGCCTCCTGTTCTGGGCATAAGTATGGCGGCTTCGGCGAAGGTCAGAGCGCCGAATATGCTGAGCAGTCCTCCGATGAGCCAGGAGAGAAGGCCCATGCCGGGGGCTCCTCCCGTAGCTTGATAAATGGCGTAGGGTTTGAAGAATACTCCCGCGCCTATTACGCAGCCGACGACTATCGATGTGGCTGTCATTACTCCGAGATCTTTTTTGAGTTTTTTATCTTCCATGTTGTTTCTCCCTCCGAGGAACGCGGATAAATGCCTCGGGTATTATACAATAAGGACAAAAACAATAAAAGCAGTATATCCCGATCGCATATGGGTGTATTATCAATATATACGTTTGATCGATCGCCTTTTTAAATAAATGCTGAAACGCAGGGAGGTAATGAATGAACAGGGTCGGGGCTTCCGATTACGGCAGATACCTTGAGGCGGCAAAAGGCTGCCGTGCCAATCGGATCTATCCTTCTTCGATCGCCCTGGGATACCAGACGGGCGATATCTTTACCTGGCCCTGCGGGACCGTCCTTTTCTGGCATTACTGCGGCTTCGGCTATCTTTCGGGACCGGTCGGCGATGGGGTCCTGGACGATATATGGGAGAACCTCTTCATGAAGGAGACTCCGAGGCGCTTCGTGCTGATCACTGAGGACAAGTCCGTCGCAGACTGCATGCTGGCTAAAGGCGGGCTGGCTTTTTCGATGCGCTGCGAGTACGTTTTCCCGGAGGGCATGGCCGTTGAAGTCCCAGAAACCCCTTACAGGGTCGAAAGGATAAACGCCGAAAACATCGGAAAGATCAACGGCCGCATCGTGCCGGCCTTTTCGTGGGACAGCGATGAAGCCTTCCTTAAGCGGGGCTTCGGGTACGCGGCCTTTGACGGGGACGAGTTCTGCGCCGTGGCCTTTTCTTCGGCCGTCAGCGACAGCGAGGTGGACATAGGCGTCGAGACCGCAGAGAATTACCGCAGAAAAGGCCTCGCGTCTCTTCTTTCCCAAACGATGCTTAAAGACATTGAGGCCTCGGGTAAAAGGGCGGTCTGGGCTCATGCCGCATTTAACCCGGGTTCCGCCCGTACAGCCCTCTCCTGCGGATTCGTCAAAACAGTGGAGAATTACTTCTTAAAGAAAGAATAGATGTGGGATTTCGTTTAAAAAGCGAACAGATGCGGACCGGCAGTTTTTATTGCGAAAAGCATCGCCGCATCCTTCTGCCGCAAGAATCTTTTGAGCCGGAACAGAAAAGTCTTGCGGATGTGCTTCATATGGCCCTGTTTTCAAGAAATCTCTGCGCCGGAATAAAACATTCTTGCTAATCTGCTTCTAAAGTCTCATTATCGCAAGACAAAAACACATTCGGAGCACGATTTTTGAGTAAAAACACGGTCATCAGGTGAATTTTGGCATGTTTAAATGCTTAAATAACCGCAAAAGGCCGTTATATACAGGACTAAACGGTTGTTTGTATTGCGAATACAGTCTCTGCAACCCCGTTTTTCAAGAAATCCTTGCGCCGGTAGCAAGGATTCTTGCGGCTCCGTTTAATATGGCCCTGTTTTTTAAAGAAATCTCTGCGCCGGAATAAAACATTCTTGCGGGTCCGATCCTTATGATCACATTTGCAGGAAAACATCATCGGAAGCACGTCCCGGGCGCAAAACACGCTTGTTATCTGCGGATCAGTTAATACACGTGAGAATTGCTTTTTCAGAAATGCTGAAATAAGCCTTTACGCATAAGAACATCTAAGGGCGAATCACTTCCTGAAAAGCGTCCGGGCGATGTAATCAACAAGTAATAACAACACAATGCCGATGTAAAACAAGAGGGGCTGAAACTCCTTGACATCGCGGGGCTTTTGCGATATAAAGAACAGTAATTGAAAAGCCTTCGGGAGGAGTAGTCCGTTACGCTTTTACAGAGAAGGAGCCTTGGCTGAGAGCTCCGGGAGCCTCTTTCGGATGAAGGTCGCCCGAGATACAGGCGTTTTAAATGAGTGCCGGAGGCGTCCCTTCCGGAACAAAGGTGGTACCGCGGATACATTCCGTCCTTTGGGTAATCCCAGGGGACGGAATTTTATTTACACGAAAGGAAAGAGCCGATGGAAAACAACCTTCCCAAGAACTACGATCCCAAGGATTTCGAAGACCGCATATACGAATCCTGGGAGAAGAGCGGGGCCTTTACTCCGCATATCGACAAGACGAAGAAGCCCTTCACCATCATGATGCCGCCTCCCAACATCACGGGGCAGCTGCACATGGGCCACGCCATGGACCAGAGCCTTCAGGACGTGATGACCCGCTTCAAGAGGATGCAGGGCTACTGCACCCTCTGGCTGCCGGGCACCGACCACGCCAGCATAGCCACCGAAGTCAAGATCCTGGACAAGATCAAGGCCGAAGAGGGCCTCACCAAGGAAGAGCTGGGCCGCGAGGAATTCCTCAGAAGGGCCTGGGACTGGAAGAAGACCTACGGGGGCCGCATCAACACCCAGATCAGAAAGCTGGGCAGCTCCTGCGACTGGAGCCGCGAGCGCTTCACCATGGACGAGGGCTGCAACAGAGCCGTCGTCGAGCACTTCTGCAGGCTTTATGAGAAAGGCCTGATCTACAAGGGAAGCCGCCTCATCAACTGGTGCCCGGTCTGCGGCAGCGCCCTTTCCGATATCGAGGTAGAGCACGTTGACAAGAACGGCAAGTACTGGTACTTCAGGTATCCCGGAGCCGACGGCAGCGAAGGCATAACCGTCGCGACTTCAAGGCCCGAGACCATGTTCTCCGACGTCGCCATAGCGGTCAATCCCGAGGACGAAAGGTATAAGGACATGGTCGGAAAGATGGTGATCCTGCCCCTGGTGGGCCGCGAGATACCCATCATCGCCGACCCCTATCCCGATCCCGAGAAAGGTACCGGCGCGGTCAAGATCACTCCCTCCGCCGATCCCAACGACTTCGAGGTGGGCCTGCGCCATAAGCTCACCATAATCGAGTGCATAGACGAGAGCGCTCATATGATGGAGACCGCGGGCAAATACGCCGGCATGGACCGCTTCGAGTGCAGAAAGGCCTGGGTCGAAGATCTTGACGCCGCGGGCTACCTGGTAAAGACCGAGGACATGGTCATCCCCACCGGCGAGTGCTACCGCTGCCATACTGTGGTCGAGCCCCGCATCAGCGAGCAGTGGTTCGTGTCCATGAAGCCCATAGCCGAGCCCGCTCTAGAGATCGCGGAGAAGGGCGAGCTCAACTTCGTCCCCGAAAGGTTCAAGAAGATATACGATCACTGGCTCGAGGAGATCAAGGACTGGTGCATCTCCAGGCAGCTGTGGTGGGGCCACAGGATCCCCGCCTACTACTGCGAGGACTGCGGCGAGATGGTCGTGGCAAGAGAGACGCCCCATACCTGCCCCAAGTGCGGAGGGAGCCGCTTCCGCCAGGAGGAGGACGTGCTGGACACCTGGTTCAGCTCGGCCCTCTGGCCCTTCTCGACCCTGGGCTGGCCCGAAAAGACCGAAGATCTGGACTATTTCTTCCCGACCAGCACCCTGGTCACCGGTTACGATATAATCTTCTTCTGGGTCGCCAGAATGGCCTTCGCCTCGGTGGACGAGATGAATTGCTCGCCTTTTAAGGACGTGCTGATCCACGGCCTGGTGAGGGATTCTCAGGGCAGAAAGATGTCCAAATCGCTGGGCAACGGCATCGACCCGCTGGAGATCATAGACCAGTACGGAGCCGACGCACTGCGCTTCATGCTGCTATCGGGCATAGCTCCCGGCAGCGACATACGCTTCAGCATCGAGAAGGTGGAAGCCGCCAGAAACTTCGCCAACAAGCTCTGGAACGCTTCCCGCTTCGCCATAATGAACCTGAAGAACGAGGACGGAAGCTTCAGGCCCATGGCAGATGAAAAGACGGCCTGCCTCATGCCCGAGGACCGCTGGATGCTCTCCGTGATCAACGGAGCTCTGGCCGACATCACCGCCAACATGGAGAAATACGAGTACGCTCTGGCCGCGGGCAAGATATACGAACTGATCTGGAACCAGTTCTGCGACTGGTACATAGAGCTGGCCAAGGGCCGCCTCTACGGAGAGGACGAAAAGCAGAAGGAGACCACCCGCTTCGTGCTGGTGAAGTCCCTCAAGGCCCTGCTCAGGCTGCTGCATCCTTTCATGCCCTTCATAACCGAGGAGATCTGGAGCTTCCTGCCTAAAGAAGAAGGCGCTCCCGAGTTCCTGATGCACGAGAGCTGGCCGGTCTTCGATCCCGCCCTCGACTACGCCGAGGACGTGGCGACCCTGGAGCTGGCCATGGACGCCATCAAGGCCGTAAGGAACATCAGGGCAGAGGCCGGGGCCGCGCCCTCCAAGAAGCTGGGCGCGTTGCTTCTCGCCGGCGAGACCGAAAAGAAGAGGCTTGAGGCGGCGGAAAGCTACCTGCTCAATCTGGCGAACCTCCACAGCGTGAGCTTCGCGGCCGCCAAGAGCGAGGTCCCCGAAGAGACCATGTCGGCCGCTCTGCCCGGAGTGGAGATCTACGTGCCCCTGGACGAGCTCCTCGACTATGAGGCCGAGTACGCCAGGCTCACCAGGGAGAGGGACAGGCTCACCAACGAAGTCTCGCGCCAGGAGGCCAAGCTGGCCAATCAGAACTTCGTCTCAAGAGCTCCCGAGAAGGTCATAAACAACGAGAGGGAAAAGCTCGCCAATTACAAGGACATGCTCGAAAAGGTCATGGCCAGGCTGCCCCTGGTCGAGGCCAAGCTCGGTAAGTAAGAGGAGGACGCCATGGGCTTCAGCGAAATGATGCACGCCTTCATCGCGGCGAAGTACTACGTTTACCTTAAGGAAAGCTTCGGGGAGAAGGGCGAAGCAGCGTTCCTTCACGCAACCCGCCACTACGCGGAGCAGAGGGGAAGGCGCATGGCCCAGCGGGCCATCAGGGACGGCAAGCCCCTGACCTACGATACCTACTGCCGCTACGGGGAGTGGGTCAATACCGACGAGGCGAGAGCCTGCGGGGCCGCCAATAATTCGGCCATGAAAACGGTGGCTCCCGACTGCGAGATGCACATCTACGTCTGTCCCTGGCACTGGCAGTTCAAAAAGATGGGCCTGCCCGAGGCCGGGCTGCTCTACTGCAGCGACCTGGACGCCTCAATCTGCAGAGGCTTTAACCCCGAGCTGAGCTATAAGACCACCCAGACCCTCCACGATCACGATCACTGCGTGCAGATAGTAGCGAACGCGGGGCTGGACCCCGAAAACATGCCGAAAAAGGAGCCGCGGAATCTCAAGTCCTTCGAGTTCCACTGCGCCCATTCCTACTGGGCCTACGCCGATACGGTGAGGGCGATCTTCGGAGCGGAGGGCGACGGGATAGCTTCCTCGGTCTTGAGCGACCTTGCCCAAGAGTATGGCAAAGAATACGCAGACACGATACTCAGCTACCGCGACACCGACTTCACGCATATCTAGCAGCGGAGGGGTGACGCGAGGCGGGGCATCCCCGCCCGAGGACTTTAGACCGCAGGGTGGGGAGACCGAGCGGCAGGACCCCGGAG
>JAFRWQ010000266.1 GCA_017437925.1 Bacillota bacterium | reverse complement strand
ATCGCAGGCATCTCCCTGTACCGGCCCGGCCCCATGGACTCCATCCCCACCTACGTGAAGTGCAAGAAGAACCCGGATCAGATCAAGTACGACTGCCCGCAGCTGGAACCCATCCTGGCGCCCACCTACGGCTGCATAGTCTACCAGGAGCAGGTCATGGACATCGTAAGGCTTCTGGGAGGCTACTCCTACGGCAGGGCCGACCTGGTGCGCCGCGCCATGAGCAAGAAGAAGGCCGACGTCATGGCCAAGGAGAGGGAGTACTTCATCAACGGCAAGTTCAACGACGACGGGACCGTCGACGTTCCGGGCTGCATAAGAAACGGCATAGACGAAGGGGCGGCCAACACCATCTTCGACCAGATGACCAGCTTCGCGGCCTACGCCTTCAACAAGTCCCACGCCGCGGCCTACGCCGTGGTCGCGTACCAGACCGCCTGGCTCAAGTGCCACTATCCCGCCGAATTCATGGCCTCCCTTATGACCTACCCCGCCGACAGCAACGCGGTGGCGGGCCTTATAAGAAACGCGAAGGAGATGGGCATACCGACCCTGCCCCCAAGCGTCCTGGAGAGCGAAAAGCAGTTCTCCGCCAAGGACGGAAAGATACGCTACGGCCTTCTGGGCGTAAAGCACGTGGGAGAAGCGGTGGTCGAAGAGATAATAGCGGCGAGGGAGCGCAAGACTCCCCACGACATCTTCGAGTTTGTGGACGGCCTGGACGTGCATCTGGTGAACAGGGGAGCCCTCGAAGCCCTGATAAAGGCGGGAGCCCTGGACTGCTTCCCCGGAAACAGGGCCCAAAAGCTCGCCGTCATAGGCGACCTGATCTCGGGCGCCCAGTCGGCGGCAAAGGAGATGCTCAGCGGCCAGATCTCCATCTTCAACATGGGAGGCTCGGCCCCCGCTCTTAAGATAGACAGAAGGCTTCCCCCCGCCGAAGACTTCCCCAAGCAGGAGCTTTTGGCCATGGAAAAGGAGATGCTGGGCGTTTACATCAGCGGCCATCCCCTGGACGACGTGGCCGAGAAGATCAAAAAGATCGCCGACATGGATACCGAAAGGCTAGCCGTCTACGCAGCCCGCCATGCTGAGGCGGACTCCGACTCGGAAGACGAGCCCTCAGGCGAAGCCGGTCCCGAAGACGACATGGGCATAAGGGACGGAATGCCCTGCACCATGGCCGGCCTCATCACCGACAAGAAGACCATGGTCACCAAGAAGGGCACCATGATGGCCTTCATGACCCTTGAGGATCTCTACGGCACCATAGAGACCGTTGTTTTCCCCAGGACCTTCGAGCTGGACCGCCTGTTCATAGAAAACGACAATGTGGTCGCGGTCAGGGGAAAGCTCGATATAAAAGAAGACACGCCCAAGCTGCTGGCGGAGAAGATACTGCCCCTCGACATGGTCAGCGGGCCCATGAAGAGCGTCTCAAGAAAGAACGAGGCTCCGGCGCCCCCCAGACCCAAGGGCCAGCTGCTCAAGATAGTGATACCGGCGGCCTACAGCGAGGCTGAAGCTCTAAAGGCCTACAAGAGCGTCGCCAGAAATTTCAGAGGGGACATGCCCGTAGCGATCATGGTCATGGCGACCGGCCGCAAGTACAGGCTGGGCTACGACCTGTGGGTCGACCCCAGTCCCGAATTCTACGAGTCGGCGAAAAGGGTCTTCGGCAGCGACTGCTTCAAAGAGTAAGGGACCCGAAAGGACACAAATCTTACGAAACCGTTCCGAAGACCGGGAAAAGATGATATAATAGATTGGTTTAAGATTGATAAGTCTGCGCGGGGAAGGGCCCGCGTCAAACAGGGGAGGACCGATTGATCAGATTTGAGAACGTAACAAAGAGATACGACGATATCGTGGCCATAGACGACGTCAGCGTCGATATTGCCGACGGCGATTTCGTGTTTCTCGTAGGCCCGTCAGGGGCGGGCAAATCCACGTTCATCAAGCTCATTTCAAAGGAGCTTTCGCCGGACTCGGGAAAGATCTACGTCGACGGCCAGGACATCACCAGGCTCTCAAGGCGCAGGATACCCGAGCTCAGAAGGCAGATGGGCATGGTATTTCAGGATTTCAGGCTGCTTCCGGGCAAGACCGTCTTTGAGAACGTCGCCTTCGCCATGGAGGTGGTCCACAGCACCCGCAGGACCATCAAGAGGACGGTCCCCCAGGT
>JAFRWQ010000265.1 GCA_017437925.1 Bacillota bacterium | reverse complement strand
TAGGGCTCCTCAAAGATGTTCTCGTAATAGCAGTGGATGAGTACTCCCACAAGCCCCGAGAAGAGTCCTGCCGCGATCACTCTGTCGTTCTTTATATTCCTAACGAGGGGATCTGCGTCCCTTCCCCCGCTCTCCTTCATGCCGCAGCGTCCGGCGGCTCTTAAGCCGGCCAGCACGGTCACGAAGACCAGCAGGATGAAAAAGCTTATGCCTATGATGCCCATCTCGACATAAGTCTTCATGTAGTAATTATCCATGTAGAAGTAGGTGAAGCCGTCGATCTTGTCCATGACCTGGTTGTTCATGGCGACGGCTCCGCCGAAGCGGCCCAGGCCGAAGCCTATCCACTTGTTGTTGAAGCGCAGCAGGTTTAGGCCCGTCCTCCAGCGCATGGCCCTGCCCGCCAGAGACGAGCGCTCGGCGTATTCCCTGGTGAAGAGGTAGGCTATGCGGTTGGTGATGGAGGGAAAGACAAGAAGCAGGGCCGAGACTCCCACGGCCATAAGGGCTATGAGCCTCTTGTCCAGGAATCTCGCAAAGATGATGACTACGAAGACCAGGGCGAGCCAGGAGCCCTTGCAGAAGGTGAAGAGGTCGCAGAGGCAGATGACGCCGGTGACGCAGAGGAAGAAGAGCTTGTGGAGGGTCTTCTCGCAGTAATATATCATCGAGGCCGCTATGGGGGCTGCCAGCATCAGCAGGCAGCCGAAAATGTTGGGGCTTCCGCAGATGGAGAAGACCCTGGTCCTCACCGCGGCTTCGGTGGAGCTCATCCAGCTGTCGGGTATGGGGACCCGGATTATAAACTGGTAGATGCCGTGGAAGCTCATGAGCAGCACCACGCCCATGTATGAAAGTATTATGAAGCGGGCGTCCTCCCTGCTGTCGATGAGCCTTAAGATGAGCATGAACCAGACCATGTATTCGACCTGGGCCCTGTAGCCGGCCACGGCGATGTAGGGATAGGGCCTGTTGATGAGCATGAGGAAGAGGCCCACCAGCATGAAGAGTATCATGGCTGCCTCAACGGAGGTCGCCCTGGAGAGGGTCCCCTTGTGCTCTTCAAAGAAGCTGCGCCATATGACCAGGGCCGCAGCCGCAAGGATGAAGAGCTCCTCCCAATATGAAGCGAGACCCAGGTGCAGAATGTCCCTTAAGAGATATTCGACGGGAAGATAGGCGGCAAAGACCAGGAATAGCCAGCGCCTCAAGCTCAGGCGGTTTACGGCGGAAAGCACCCTGCTTCCCTCGCTGATCTTGAAATACCAAGCCTTGATCGCCATAAGGACGCGGTAAAAGACGCTCTTTTCAAGCACCCTTCCTATGCTGAGGGCGACAGCCTCGATAAAGCGCAGGAAGCGGCTGTAAAGGGAGTATGCGGCGGGATCTTCGCGCAGGGCAAAGCCCTCCCAGGCCCTTCTTAAGGCTGAGCTGTCGTAGGCGCGGGAAAGGCCCTTAAAGAGCCTTCCGGTCAGGCTGTTTTCGTAAGCCCTCGAAAGGAAGCCCCATACCGCCGCGAGTATTCTGATGATGAGACTGCTCTTAAGTATCTGCATCTGCTACTTGGAACCGCTGCCCGTGTAAGCTCCGAACTGGCAGTAGCGTATGACTCCAGAGGTCTCTATGGTCTGGGTCTTTACTATGAAGGTGCGGCCCGCCCTGACCTCCTGGTTGGCGACCGAAGGAGTGGGCGAATCGGGTGAGGCGTAGCCCTTGATCAGAAAGACTATGTTCTTTCTCAGGCCGTCGCCGGAATAGACCATCTTGCCCTCGTCGTTGACGTTGGCCATCTGGAAATCCTCGTACCAGTAATCTTCTATGGTGGCGTCCTGGAAACTGTTGGAGGCTATCAGTATCGAGCCCACCGGGTCGACCCTGTCGACTTCGTTGTAGAGCCTGGGGTTGGCTCCTATGACCTCGACCTCGAACCAGTACTCCTGCTTCTGCGAGACTATCTCGGTGGCCTTGTCGCCCAGGAAACTGGTCGCCACCACCACGACCACGGCGGCGATGATCAAAAGGACCAGAAGGTCCACCACGTTGACGGCCCCGAAGAGCCTTCCCTTTTCGTCTATCAGCTTCATCTGATACCTCCCGATGCCAGTATGTTTCTCATGAGCCTTACCCTTTCGTCCCAGGAGCACTCCCTGCCCTTTTCAAGGCGCCTTGCCTTCATGGGGCTGTCTTCGGCTTCGTTCAGGGCTTTTCGGCACTTTTCGACGAAGTCTTCGGGGTCCTGCTTCGCGATATATACGCAGTCGGCGTAGTCGTTAACCTGTATGGGGACGGGGGTGCTGACCACCGGCTTTCCGGTAGCCAGGTATTCGTAGAACTTCAGGGGGCTCACGTCCCTGGAGAGCTCGTTGTCGGCGAAAACGTTGAGGCAGACGTCGAAATCCTTTATCCTGCCGGGCAGCTCGGTCTGGGGGATGAGGCCGGCGTACTCCACGTTGGGAATGCCCTTCATCCAGCTCAGATCGACCCCGGGCAGGCTCCTGCCTATGAGGGTCAGCTTTCCGTCAGGAAAGCTTTCGGCCACTTTTTTCAGTATATCATAATCTATGCACTCCTGCAGCATGCCGACGAAACCGAAATGGGGGCTGACGCCTTCTTTTTTAAGCCCGGCCGTACTGCTGAAGAGCTCGTAGTTGGCCCCGTTGGGGATGAGATGGCAGTTTTGGTTGAATTCCTTCAGCCTGTCGTAGAGGCCCCGAGCTGTGGCGAAGACCGCGGCGCAGTTTTTCGCCAAGTCCTCTTCCTGGCCGTCCACCACCGCAGGGTCTATCATGCCCGGATAGGCTGAGTGCCTGTCCACGCAGTCGTAGACCGTTCTCTTCCAAAGATGTTCGGGATCCTGCCCCAGGGCCTTTGCCAGGGGCTCCACCACGTCGCAGGAGCTGGGCGAGTAGCACCAGAGCACGAAATCGTCCGAAAAGCCGTTCTCCTTTACGATGCCTGCCAGCCATTTCGCCAGCTTCTTCTGGTTGGCCTTATTTATCGAACGTTTCTTGTTGTAGAAAGGCATGACCGGGGGAGCCGCGTATATCTTCACGTGGGGATGCTCCCCGGAGACCTGCCCGCCCTTTTTATACGCGCTTATCCTCTCAAGGGTCTTCTTATCCTTGATCGGGGCGATGTAGGTCACCGGCGGGTCCACAAATATGACCCGGCAGTCCTCCATGCGGTTCATCACGTTCTGCTTCCTGGTCGGGAAGGGATAGTAGTTGGATGTGGAAAGGCAAAGTATGTCCATTACGGTCTGCTCTCCTCAAGCAGTCTTTTTGCGGCGTCGGCATTGCGCTTCTCAAGCTCCTTAAGGGAGGCGCAGATCCTGGCGCTCTCTTCCGCTCCCTCCGAGAGCTTTCTGTCTATCAGGGCCTTGAGATCTTCAGCCCTGAGCCCTTCTACGGGAAGGCAGGCGTCGGAGCCTATGTCCTTTATGAAGCTGTCGACCTTGACGTCGTAGGACAGGCCTATGACGGGGCTTCCTCCCGCGGTCGCGAAGATAAGGGAGTGGAGCCTCATTCCGCAGACCAGCTTCATCCTGCCCAGCATGCCTATGGTCTCGGATGCTCCGTGGCGGCACCCGCAGACCACAGAGGGCACGGAAAGCCTTTCGGATGCCAGCCTTCCCGTCTCTATGTCGGCGGGATACTCTATGGGGAAGAAAACCGGCACCAGCCCGTACTTTTCGTAGGCATAGGAGGCGGCTTCCGCGACGGCGTCAAGCTCTTTCCCTCCGAAGCCGGGCCACTTTCTTAAGCAAAAGCCTATGAGAGGGGCGTCCTTCGGAATGCCCTCCTTCTCGAAGGCCCTGTCCACCGCCCTTTCGGACGAGGGGACCAGGTTGACCACGGGGTCAGCCGCCCTTATGATCTCGGGCTTTTTGACTCCTATCTCTTCGAGCAGCGAGAGGGACCCGCTGTCCCTTAGGCTTATGATATCGGCAGTGCTGTCCAGCACCTTTCCCGCCAGCTTTTTGTCGAAGCTCTTTATGAGAGGCCCTATGCCGCAGCCGTACATTATGACCCCGGCGCCCCTGAGCTTGGCGGCCCACAGGGTAAAGAGGTAAAAGTACAGAGACCTCGACGAGGTGATGTCCTGGATCAGGCTTCCGCCCCCGTTGACGAAGAGCTCGGCCTTGCCCAAAAGCTTAAGGAACCTGAACACGTCGAAGATGTAAAGGCTCCCAACGCCGTGACTTTTTGACGTCTGTTTGGGGTCCCTGGACATGACCCAGAAGGGCATGTCCCCGTCCAGGCTCTTAAGGCTTGAAAGTATGGCGGTGAGTATGGCTTCGTCCCCCACGTTGCCCTTGCCGTAGGCTCCGCAGAGCACCGCGCCCCACCTGCCTTTATGAGCGCTGCGCCTCACCAGGGTCTCGTATATGCACTGCTGGTCCTGCCTCATGCGTTCAAGGGAGAATTCGCTCCTCGCCTTTTGGAACAGGGCTTCGGCCAGAGTCCTTCTCAGCTGCGGGTCGGAGGCCAGGGTGAGTATGTGCTGCGCGAAGGTCTCGTCGTCCCCCGCTTCGAACATGAGGCCGGTCTCGCCGTTTATTATCAGCGAGGGGATCCCGCCCACGTTGCTTGCGATGGCGGGACAGTGCTCGTAGGCTCCTTCGAGAAGCGAGTAAGGAAAGGTCTCGGAAAGCGATGATAGCACATTGATGTCTACCCTTGAAAAATAGGCCTTTATGTCGCTTATCCAGCCCTCGAAGACCGTGTCGTTTTCTATGCCCAGCTCGGCGGCCAGCTTCTTGAGCGACGCCTCTTCTTCTCCCGTTCCGGCTATGGAAAGGCGGAGCCTGCCGTCTTTTTGCCTCGCTTTGGCGAAAGCCCTCATCAGGGTCGGGATGTCCTTTACGGGGTTGAGCCTCGCGGCTATGCCCACCACTATGGGCTCGCTCCCGTCCTTGAAAGGCCTCGGTTCTTCCGAAGCGCCCGAAAAGTCGAGGCCGTTGTATACGGTGAATATGTTCTGGGCTTCAAAACCCCTGTCTATCAGCAGTTCCCTCATGCGCCAGGCCACGGCCACATAGTAATCCATGCGCCTTAAGGCCCAGCCGTTGATCACGCCGAAGGTGTATTTCCTAAGGGGCGAGCCCATGTAATCGAGCTTGGGGTCGGAGTGGACCGTGGTCATCACGGGGACCTTGCGCAGCTTCTTCACGATTATGCCTATGGCGTTGGCCTTGGCCCCGTGGCAGTGTATGACCTGGGGCTTGAAGCTGTCGCACTGGTCGAGGGCGAAGCGTATGGCTTTGGCGTAGCCCTCGGAATTCCGTATATAGGCCACGTCAAGACCCATGTCCGCTCCTTCGCGGGACATGGCCCCTTCCCTGAAGCACACCAGCCTCAGGTCGTTTTCCCTCGACAGCTCCCTGGCCAGAGAGAGGATATGGGTCTTACCTCCGCCGATATCTCCGCCGGCGGCGAAAAGCATTATCCGCATCTTATTCGAAGCTGTATTCTCCCTTTATCATTACGTAGCACAGGCCCTGGCAGCTTATGCCTCTGCCGTCGCTCCGTGGTATGAGCAGCAGGTGATTCTTCGCTATGGCGGCGCCTTCCTTAAGGTCGACGCCCGCGGTCAGGTCGCTGATGCCGTCGACCCCGTTGTCTATGGCGTAGGCGTAGCCGCTCCTCACTATCATCTCGGTGCCTTCGGATCCAATGACCCTGGTGTTTCCGGGGACCTCGACCACGACGAAGCTGTCCGAAGCCGGGACGTAGCCGGTCTGGGAGGGCTGATCCTTAAGATCTTCCTTTATCTCTTCGATCTCAAGGCCCAGGGCTTCTCTCAGATCTTCGATGAGACCGTCCACGTAGCTTTTGCTCACGAGGGGATCGTCTTCGCTGCCGGGAACGGAGCCCGCGCCGAAGACGAGAGTCGCCGTCAGCATGACAAAGGAGAGCAAAACTCCCAGAATTACATAAAGAAGTTTCTTGTAACCCATGTTGATATTTCCTTAATTTATGGCCTTCGCCAGGATGGCGTCCAGCTCCTGCTTTTCCTTCTCGGTGGAATCGATGAGGGGGTTCCTCACGAAGCCTCCGGTGTAGCCGCACTTGTCCGAGGCGTATTTAAGGCCCTGGATGCCGTATTTGCCTGTGACCGCGGCGTTGACCGGAAACCACCTCTGGTAGAGGGCGAAGGCCTCGGCAGTCTTCCCCGCGTCGTAGAGCTCCTGCACATCGGCTATGGGCTCGGGGCAGCAGTTGGCCATGGCGGAGATGATGCCGGTGATGCCCATGCAGAGGGCGGGATACCAGGCCCCGAAGGTGCCGGTCATGACCTGGAAGGAGGGATCGGCGACCCTGAGGAAGGTGGCCAGCTGGGGCACGTTGCCGTTGGAATCCTTCATGCCGACGATGTTGGGGTGCTGCGACAGCTCTTTGATGGCGTCGGCTTCGATGTTTACGTGGGTATATTTGCTGACGTTGTAGATGAGCACGGGTATGTCCGACTTGTCTGCGACCTCGGTGAAGTAGCGGATGAGGTTCGCGCTCTTCATGGCATCGCCGTAGTAGTGGGGCGTGAGCACCAGGGCCGCGTCGGCGCCCAGCTCGGCGCACTTGTTGGTGAGCTTGACGGTCTCCCTTACGGAGTCCATGCCGGAGCCCACGAGTATCTGTCTGCCGGGAGCGGCGTTCTCGACGGTCAGCTTCACCAGCGTGAGCTTTTCCTCTTCGCTTAAGAAGGCGGTCTCACTGTTGGAGCCTATGACCAGGTAGCCGGCCAGCCTGTTTTCGTTCCATTTGCGCACGTTGGAGGCGAAGCCCTCGTAATCAACGTCGCCGTTTTCTTTAAAGGGGGTGATCATAGGGGGCAGTACGCCATGTATTCTGGTATAGCTCATGATTTCATCCTTTCTTTGGACCGCGTCCGAGTCCGGTCAGGCCGCCGGAGCATAACGGACGCCGATATGCCTGTTCAAGACAGTATAACACAGAGGAACGCCATTATCTATCTCAAATAAGCGGGAGGCGGCGCGGGCTTCTCCCTTTTGCGGTGGATTTATCCCGCCGGGACAGCTATAATATGGTCTATGGAAGTTACAGTTTTTCCTGGGCGGCTGGCGGGGACTCCCGCCCTTCCCCCGTCAAAATCGCATATAATAAGGCTTCTCATAGCTTCGGCCCTCTGCCCGGAAGATGAAAATACCCTGATCGAAGGCTTTTCGGACTGCGGGGACGTGAGCGCGGCTCTTTCCTGCCTTAAGGCTCTGGGCTGCGAAAGTATCCCTGAGGAGAGCGGGATCAGGGTCTTCGGCATAAAACGCGCTTTGGACGGCGCTGCCATTGACTGCGGGGAAAGCGCCTCGACTTTAAGGTTCCTGCTCCCGGTATGCTCGGCGCTTGCGAAGCCCGAAGGCATTGAAATATCAGGCTCCCAAGGCCTCGCGGCCCGCCCCCACGCTCCCCTGATCGAAGCTTTGAGGCGCGGCGGGGCCGTCATAGACGGCTCTCTTCCCTTCAGGGTAAGGGGCGGCCTTAAGCCGGGGGAATACGCCATGCCCGGCGGCATCAGCAGCCAGTACTTTTCGGGCCTCCTCTTCGCCCTGCCCCTTTTGGACGGGGAGAGCGTCCTGCGCTTTACGGAAAGACCGGTCTCCGGCCCTTACATCGACATGACCCTCGGCGTTCTTAAGGACTTCGGGATCGAAATAAAAACTCTCAATAACGGCTGGCTGGTGCCCGGAGGGCAGAAATACAAAAGTCCCGAAAGAGTCACCGCCGAAAGGGACTGGAGCGCGGCCGCCTTCTGGCTCGCCGCCAATGTCCTGGGAAGTTCCGTCGAGCTTAAGGGCCTCGACCCCGGGTCAAAGCAGGCCGACAGGGCCGCGGAAGATCTGTTTTCAAGGATAGGGGGGACTGCCGACGTGAGTTCCTGTCCCGACCTTATGCCCGTCCTTGCCGCGGCCGCCGCCGCATCCCCCGGCATGACCACTGCGATCACCGGAGCCGGCAGGCTGCGCTATAAAGAGTCCGACAGGCTCTCAGCCATGAAAGACCTGATCAACGGTCTTGGAGGCAGGGCCGAAGATACGGAGGACGGCCTCATCATTAAAGGTCGCCGCCTTAAGGGCGGGAAAGCCGACGGCAGAAACGACCACCGGGTGGTCATGAGCGCAGCAGTCCTGGCCCTCGCCTGCGAAGGCCCCGTAAGCATAAGCTGCGCAGAAGCCGCGGACAAGTCATACCCGGATTTTTGGAACGACTTTAAAGCTCTGGGAGGCAGATGCGATGTCAGTTAGCAGCACCGGAGAAAAGCTTAAAGTGAGCCTCTTCGGCACGTCCCACGGGCCGTCCGTGGGCTGTGTCATAGAGGGTTTCCCCGAAGGGATGGCCGTGGACATGAAGGCCGTAAACGCTTTCATGGAGCGCCGTTCGCCCGGAAGGGACAGCATAAGCAGCCAAAGAAAAGAGGCCGACATCCCCGAGATCCTGTCGGGCATAAGCTCCGAAGGAAAGACCGACGGGACCCCCATACGCGCCGAAATAAAGAACAGCGACGCTAGGTCCAAAGACTACCCCGACCTTCGCGTCACTCCCCGTCCCGGCCACGCGGATCTGGCCGCTGTCCTCAAATACGGAGATCTATGGGACTATCCGGGGGGCGGAAGCTTCTCCGCAAGGCTCACAGCCCCCTTATGCTTTGCCGGCGCCCTCAGCCTTCAGTGGCTGGCCGGAAGAGGGATAAAGATCTCCTCCCACATAGCCCGCATAGGAGACGTATGCGACGCGGTTCCCGATTTTCTTCACCCTTCCCTTCCCCTGTATCCCGAAGGGAGCTTCCCCGTCATCGACCCCGCAAGAGGCGAAGAGATGAGGAAGGCCGTCGAAGAAGTCCGACAAAAAGGCGACAGCATCGGAGGAGATATACGCTGCGTCGTCACCGGCCTTCCCGCGGGGCTGGGAGGCCCGTATTTTGAAGGCATTGAGGGCATACTCGCAAAAGCCCTGTTCGGCATACCCGCGGTGAAATCCCTGAGCTTCGGAGAAATAAAAACGCTTGGCAGCGAGAACAACGATCAGTACTGCCTTGACAGCTCCCTGCCCTCGGGTATCGGAGCTTTGAGCAACAACAGCGGGGGGATACTGGGCGGCATAAGCAGCGGCCTGCCCCTGTATTTCACCCTGGGATTTAAGCCGACGCCCTCCATCGCCCTGTCCCAGCGTACCGTTGACCTCAAAGAAATGAAAGAGACAGAAATAAGCCTCAAGGGACGCCACGATCCCTGCGTGGTCCCAAGAGCGGTGCCCGTCACGGAAGCCGTCACCGCCCTGGCCCTCATGGATATTATGCTCCGGAACTGATGCAGACCGAAAGAAAGACCGAAAAACTCAATACCGGCATACCTGAGCTTCCTTCCGAAGAGATCAACCTGGTCCTGATAGGCATGCCCGGCTGCGGCAAGACCACCCTGGGAAAGCTGGCTGCCGAAGAGCTGGGAAGGCCCTTCTTAAGCCTTGATTCAGCCGTGGCGGAACGCTTCGGGCCCATAGAGGAGATCATAACGGGCGAAGGAGAAGAGCGCTTCAGAGACCTTGAAAGCTCCGCCATCCTCGAGAACGCCCATCTCAGGGGCCATGTCATAGCCACCGGAGGAGGCGCGGTATTAAGGCCCGAAAACATGGAAGCCTTAAGAGAAAGCAGTCTCTTCATCTGGATAAAAAGGCCCCTTTCCCTGCTCGAGACCGAAGGCCGTCCCCTCTCAAAAGGTCCGAAAGCCCTTGAAAAGCTTCTGGAAAAGCGCCTTCCCCTCTACGGCTTCTGGGCGGACGCAAGTATCGTCAACGAGGGCGATCCGAAAGAGGCCGCAGAAGCCCTGGTAAGCGCCTTTAAAGAGTTAACAAAGCCCTCGCCCGTCCCCCGCTCTCATTGACTTTGATTACATTATATGCTATTTTTATAGAGGCGGCTTTTGGGACTTATCCCGGGGCCTTTCCGCCTCTTCGGAGCGGAGGAAAGGACGGCATATGATACATCCCCACAGAAGCGAAGTTTCATCAAGGGATAAGGCGGCAGGCTCTGCCGCTCCGTCCTGTTTCCATGCCCTCTCCGCCCCAGCCTTTATACGCCAATGACATGAAGCTCTCTTCGGCATCGCCGGGGAGGGCTTTCCGCGTTTCATGACCCCGAGATCCGAAAATGAACGAAAGACAGAAACTCATCATCAAAAATGCCGATATCCACAGGCAGGAGATACTGGACGCCGAGCGCTGGCTCTGGCGGCATCCCCAGGTGGGCTACACCGAGTGGGAGGCCAACGCCTACCTGATCGAAAAGTTAGAAGCCCTGGGCTATGAGCTGGTAAGGGCCGACCGGGATCCGAACTTCGGAAAGATCCCCGGCTTTTACACCGACATAGACACCGGAAGACCCGGTCCCTTCCTCTGCATCATGGGGGAGCTGGACGCCCTCGACATAGCCGGCCACCCCGAGTCGGTCAACGGCATGACCCACTGCTGCGGCCACAACTGCCAGGCTGCCGGAATGCTGGGCCTGGCCCTGGCCTTTAAGGAGCCCGGCGCCCTCGACGGCCTTTCGGGAAAGATCAGGCTAATGCTGGTCCCCGCAGAAGAGATGATACAGCTGGCCTTCAGAGAGGGCCTTCGCGAAAAGGGCGTCATCAGCTACTTCGGAGGAAAGCCCGAATTCATGCACAGAGGCTACTTCGACGGCATAGACCTGGCCCTGATGGTCCACACCGAGTCCCTGGGCAAAGACCTTGATTTTCTCGGCTTTTCTGGCCACAACGGCTGCATGTCCAAGGTCATAACATACGAGGGAAAGTCCAGCCACGCCGGAGGCGCCCCCCATCTGGGGATCAACGCCCAGTACGCCGCCATGCTGGGACTTCAGGCCTGCAACGACCTGAGGGAGACCTTCCTGGAAAAGGACTTCACCCGCTTCCACCCCATACTCAAAGGGGTCAACTGCGCGGTCAACATCATACCCGACGAGATGGTCATCGAAAGCTACGTGAGAGGCAGCAGCCTTGAAGCCATGGTGAGGGAAAACAAAAAGTTCAACCGCGCCCTGGCGGGAGCGGCTCTGGCCATGGGAGCAAGGGTGCACTTAAGCGACAGGCCCGGCTACGCCCCGGAGGTCCACGACATGCAGTTCTCCGCCCTCTGCGAAGAGGCCTGCTGCGAGCTGGTCGGAAAAGACAGGGTAAGCTTCCCCGACGCCCTCCACCCCGCCTCCTCCGATTTCGGCGACGTCTGCGCCGTCATGCCCGGCATGCAGTTCTACTGCGCGGGAGCGGAAGGCGCCATCCACGGCACCGGCTGGTACATCACCGAGCCCGAAAGGGCCGTTATGAACGCGGTGAAGGTCCAGCTGCTGATCACTGAAAAGCTCATGTCAGGCGGCTGTGCCATGGCCAGGAAGATAGTCGCGGAGCACAAGCCCCAGTTCCCCTCCATAAAGGCCTATTTCGAGGCGGTAAACCAGCTGATGCTGGATAAAGACGCCGTTGTCTACAACGAAAAGGGCAGCGCGAAGATCGAGTATCAAAACAGTTAGTTATTCGGGGAAGCCCCCTTCCCCGCCGGTATAATCATTAATTTTTGAACAAGGAGAGTCTATATGAACGCAAAGCAGGAACTCATAGTCAAAAACGTCGATGCCCATAAGCAGGAGATACTCGACGCCGAACGCTGGATCTGGAAGCATCCCCAGGTGGGCTACACCGAGTGGGAAGCCAACGCCTACCTGATCGAGAAGTTCGAGGCCATGGGATATAAGCTGGTAAGGGCCGATCAGGATCCCAAATTCGGAAAGATCCCCGGCTTCTATACCGACATCGATACCGGAAAGCCCGGCCCCACCCTGGCCATCATGGGAGAGCTGGACGCTCTCGACATAGCCAACCATCCCGAGTCTGTCAACGGCATGACCCACTGCTGCGGCCACCACGCCCAGGCGGCAGGCATACTGGGAGTCGCAGCCGCCCTCAGGGAGCCCGGCGCCCTGGACGGCCTTTCCGGAAAGATACGCCTGATGCTGGTACCCGCCGAAGAGATGATACAGCTGGCCTACAGAGAAGAGCTGCGCAAAAAAGGCGTCATCAGCTACATGGGCGGCAAGGTGGAGTTCATGCACAGAGGCTACTTCGACGGAGTCGACCTCTCCATCATGGTCCACACAATAGCGGTCCCCGAAGGCATAGACCTGGTCTGCGGCTACGGCAACAACGGCTGCATGTCCAAGGTCATATCCTTCAAGGGCAAGTCCAGCCACGCCGGCGGAGCCCCCCATCTGGGCATCAACGCCCAGTACGCGGCAATGCTGGGACTTCAGGCCTGCAACGACCTGAGAGAGACCCTGCAGGAGAAGGATTTCATCCGCTTCCACCCGATCATGAAGGGCGTAAACTGCGCCGTCAACATCATCCCCGACGAGATGG
>JAFRWQ010000264.1 GCA_017437925.1 Bacillota bacterium | reverse complement strand
GCTGGCCCTGGTGTCCCGCAGGACTTTTTTGAAGCTCTCGGAGGTATCGACCGCCAGATAGTCTTCGGCCCAGATCTCAGCCTTCGCCCTGTCAAGGGAAAGATATCCGTCCTTCCTGGTCTTCCTTGCGTCGACCAGGGCGCGTATGAACGAGCAGACCTGCTTTCTGGGCTCGGTCTCCGCTCCGTCCCTGATCACGGTCAGGGCGCGCACGGGGCCCGAGCCGCTGTTTCCTTCGTACTCTATCTTGATTATGCAGTTGTCCGTGATCTTTATGTATTCGGTCATTTCAGCCTCCGCTTCCGGTTCGATTATACCAAAAACGAAGGCCTCGCCGCGAAACATTTCCCTTTTTCTTTCCCTTACTTTGTCGTTTTTGACTGGCAGAATGGAATCACAAAAGGTGATCGGCGATCACAGAGAAAAGACGAAAGGAGAAGAAAATGAAAAGATAGGTCAGACCGTCGGACTACTCCATCGAGATGGCGGTAAAGGAAGCGGCCCGCTACGAAGGCATCTATGTCGGAGACAACTACGTGATGAAGGACCACGGAGATTACATCGAGGTCAACATCGACAGCGAGGAAAGCGGCAAGGGCCACGTGAGCTTCGACCTTTACATCGACGAAAACGGCAGGCTCACCCGCTGGGTGAAGCACAGATAGCAAAAGAAGGAGGCGGATACCATGCCGAGCCTGACATCACTGCAGAAGACCACGAGACTGAAGAACGAATACGAAGCCCTGAAGCGGGTCCCCTTCAACAGCCAGTACAGCTGGGTCCCCGCGGACGATCCCCCCGACGGGATCCACCGGGTCTACCTGGTGACCTACAAGGATACGGCGCCGGTCGCGGAGTACAGCACTCCCCTTTTCTCCGGAGACAAGCGGGTCAAGGGGATAAAGAACCAGGAGAGCATCACCCTCCGCTTCACCCTCGGCCCCGACTACCCCAACATGATGCCGGCCGCCGAGATAAGCTCCGGCCGCAGGCCCTTCCTCCCCAACGTGTTCTCCAGCGGAGCCATATGCTTCGGAGGACTCTACAGACCGAGCCTCTTCCTGTGGCAGTGGTTCAACATAGTGGGCCAGCTGCTGCTGGGAAACCCCGAATACACGGGCTACAGCGGAAACAAGCAGGGAGAGCTGCCGGCCAACTCGGAAGCCGACGAATACTACCGCAGCCACATGTCCCAATTCCCCGTCAGAAAGGCGGACTTCCCCACTCCTCCGGAGTACTGAGGGCCGCCTGAGCAAAACAGTCAAAACCGGATAAAACGCTCAAAAGCAAAGGAGGCGCACTATGGAAACCATCAACATCACAGTCTGCTATGACGCCGACGAAAACGAGATCAGCACCCAGACCGACATCATCCTGGGAGACCTGCTCCGCCAGCTGGGCGAGAGAAGAATGGTCCCCGCCGGCCAGAACCTGCTGGTCATGAAGAACAAGTCCGAGGACGCCCTCGACCAGGCCAAGACCCTGGCCGAGAACGGCATCCGGGACAAGGACGTGCTCCACGTAGCCACCGCGGCCAAGGCCGGATAGAGGGAAGGCCCCGCGCAAAGAACGCGGAAATGCACGTTGAACAGGGAGCCGGGGCGGGCCGCGGGCGTCCGCCCCGATGAAGAAAAGCGCGAAGGAGGTCAGAAAATGAGCAAATCGATCACAGACCGTCAGGAGAGGATAGAAGGCTTTAAGCAGAGCCTCATCGACAGCGCGGTCATAGGAGTAATAGGAGCGGGCAGGACCGCCAACGAGGTCATCAAGAATCTGGCCCTTACCGGCTTTTCCGCCCTCTTCGTCGCAGACATGGACCATGTCAGCGACACCAACCTTCCCGGGACCGTCCTCTTTTCCCGGGCGGACATAGGCGAGTCCAAGGCGCGGTTGGCGGCGGAAGGCTTTAAGAGGCTCAGCGTCGTCAAAGCCCCCAGGGCCGACTGGCTGGCGGCGGACGTGTGCACCGGCCTGGGCGAGGGAGTCTTAAGGCGCTGCGACATCGTCATCAACTGCGTGGACAACCACCAGACCAGGCTCTACGTGAGCCGCGTGTGCAAGCTTTTGGGAAAGCCCTGCGTGGACGTGGGCATAGACGGCTTCAACTGGACCCTCTTCACCTCGTCCCCCGAAAAGGATACGCCCTGCTACGCCTGCACCATGACACCCCGGGCAAGGGAAGACGCCCTGATCAGGGTCAGGAACAGCTGCGACGTGACCTTAAGAGAAGGAGCGAAGGAGGGCCGCGCCGCCACCATCATCACCTCGGCGGCCCAGGCGGGAGCCATGGCCGCGGAGGCCGCGATCAAGATCCTCCACAATGAAAAGTTCCCGGACAGCAAGCTCTACGACCCCAGGTACGGGGTGCTCAGCAGCTACAGCTCGGGGGCGAGAAAGCTGATGAACTTCAACATCCCCTTAAGGGCCGACTGCGATAACCACATCAATTACGCAGAGCTGGGCGGAGTAAGGTCCTCGGGCCTTTCCGCCGATGAGAAGCTGGGAAGCGTCCTGGAAAAGGTCGCCGGGATCTACGGCGAAGGCTACAGGCTCTCCCTCGAAAAGGACTGCATTCCCATCAGCAACAGGGCCTTCGTCACCACGGGCTTTTGCAAGAGCTGCCGCAGCCCCATAGAGATCTACAGGCCCCAGTTCACCCTTCTCGACAGCGACCTGCTCTGCGGCAGGTGCAAAGAGGAAGGCCGCGAGCCCCTTTTTCCCTCGAACTCTCAGCGGGTCTACGACTTCAGCCTGGGAAGGACCGAAGAAAAGGTCCTGGGGATGAGCCTTAAGGAGATAGGCATCCCCCCGCTCCACATAGTCGAATTCGATCACGAAGACGAGGCCAGACTGCCCCTTTTCCTCGAGCTCGACGGCGACGAGAAGGCGGTGATCCCGCAGATAACGGAAGCAGAGCCCGCGGCGGAAAGGGAGGTATAGCGATGGGATACTACAGCAGCACGGGAGACCTTCTCCGCTTTCTGCCCAAGGCGGGAAGGGACATCAAAGAATACTTCGGGGTCGGCGAAGAGAGGCGCGACAACCGGGTCGAAAAGGGCGGCTGGATACTGGGCTTCTACGAAAGCGCAAAGCCCGGAAGGACCAGGGCTCTCGCGACCCACTTCATACCGGCGGCGGGCTGCAGGGGGACCCCCTCCTACCTTTACTGGCCGCCCGAGGAGAACATCAGGCTCCAGAGGGAGTACCGGCGCATCAGGGACGAGGAGATACCGGAACCGCTGCGCACCGGCTTCGTCCGCCTGGGCTGGGTCCACAGCCACACCTTCGGGACTCCGGTCTTCGTAAGCAGCGTCGACCGCGAGAACATACGCGACCACTTCGGCAAGCCCGACGACCTCACGGTCATACTCAACCCCCACTCCGGGGACTGGAAGGTCTTCCTGGGGCCCTCGGAGACCGAGATCCCCGGCATAATGTACCCTTTGGACGCCCGCGAGATCTTCGCTCCAGCCTCAGGTAAGCCCCGCAGGGCCGAAAAGGAAAAGAGCCCCGGGCAGATACGCTACGAAAAGAGGATGAAAAGGCAGCGCGAAAGGCGCCGCAGGAAGCGCAGGAGCAGAAGGAGGCAGTAGATGGACGAAAGGACGGTCATACGCATCGAGCCCGACCCCACATACAGGGTCCCCCGGCGCATAGTAATAACTCCGGACCCGGATTACAGGGCCAGGGCCCCGCTCCGGATTCTCCCGGACAGCGATTACAGACCGCCGAGCCTTCACGCCCTGGAGACGGACAGCCCGGGCCTGGTGAGGAACGTGAGAGCCCGCTGGTGCCCGGTCTGCCACAGCTCCGGAAGCGATATTACGGAGACCGTGACCGCGGACGGACCCCGCTGGGTCTGCGGGGTCTGCCACCACAGCTGGTAGGCCCCGCCCGCGGCGGAAAGGAGGAAGCATGAGCGCAATAGCACCGACCCAGTACAGGTCCTTCTTAAGCGGTCCTCAGAAGGCTGCCTACAGAAAGATCGCTGAAGAGCTCTTCGCCTTAAAGACCACCGTGCTCTTCGACGCCCCGGTGAGCCCAAAGGACGCCGACGCCGCCGTGAGGGCGGTCCACAGAGACCATCCCGAGCTCTTCTACGTGGATTTCTGGACCTACAGGAAGGCCGTACTGCCCGGAACGGGAAGGTGCCTGGGCGTCATGTTCGACCTGCTTCTCAGCGATATGCGCTTCATCACCTCGGGGGTCCACAGGGCGGAGAACAGCATACAGGACATGAGGCAGAGGCTCAAAAACACGCCGAAAGCAAGGCTCAGCAGGGCCATAGCCCTGGAGATGGCAAAGGACATACGCTACAAGGAGGGCGAGAACGCGAATGCCCTTATGTACCACTCGATATACGGGGCCCTGAGCGACGGACTTTCGGTCTGCGAGGGCATAGCCAAGCTCTACCTGCTCTACTGCCAGCACATGGAAGTCCCCTGCGCCCTGGTCATGGGAAAGCTCGGCGGCACCCCCCACGCCTGGAACATAGTGGAATCAAGGGGCCGCCCTCTCTACATAGACGTCACTTCTCTCATCTGCTCCGCCGCCAAAGGCCCTGTCCTTCAGCCGGTCCTGATGAATCCCGCGAGACTCAGGCTAATGGGCTACGAGGGAGACGAGCCCGGGATAGAGGAGCTGGCGGCAGAGCCCCGCGGCAGCGAAAAAGCCGGAGCCTGAGCATACAAAAGGAGGAAAGAAAATGAAAGAGATCGTCATCACCTTAAGGGAGTGGCAAAAGGCGGCCCTCTATTCCCTGCTCTGCGCGGCGGCCTCGGCCGCTGTCATCGCGGCGGGCATGAAGCTGGGCGTCCTTCCCCTGGTCGTGCGCCTCGGAAGCTTCATATTCTGCGGCAGAAGGCTCTGGCTGCTCTGCGGCTCCGTCTTCATCCTGGGCTGCGGCTGGGTCCTCATAATGCTGGGCCTTAAAAGGGACTTCAGGACCAAGACCGCCTTCGCGATCTTCCTGCCCCTGCTCCCCTTCGCCTACAGCAGGTACGCCCTCATGACGAACGGCCCCCTGTCCCTGGGCATACTGGCAGTCTACGTCACCGCCTACCCCCTGGCCGTAAGCGCCTTTCAGATAAGGGACATACTGCGCGACGACAGCCTCATGCAGTGCACCAGGAATGCCTGGACCGTCGAAGAACTGCTGGACCTGGTCCACCGCGACCTGCTGCAGGGACCCGTATACTACAGTTTGACCGTCATCACGGTGATGCTCTTCATGCCGGATATGATGAGATTCGTGCTTTTCGCCGAGGCCTCGATGCTGGGCGGAGCCGCGAGCCTTCCCGCTCTTACCGTGATATGACGGGCGGAAGAGACTGATATAAACGCGCAAAGCCGCGCCGAAAGAACGCGCATAAACCGAAAGGAGGAAAACAAATGAACAGAGACAGGATCATCAGCAGCGAAGCTCTGATCACGGCGATCAACAGGGAGCTGAACGACAAGGATGCCCCGAGAGGCTCAAGGCTTCCGGAAAACTGGTATCGGTGAAGGAGATCACTCCCCTCGTTTCAGAAATAAGGCTTGAAGCCGAAGACGGCAGCGCAACAGTCCTCAAGACCAACCGCTGCGCCGACTACTGGAGCGCCCGCCGCTTCGAGGGCAACCCCATAGAGATCACCTACCTCCCCTCCTCCATCATCACCCCGGTCGTAAGCGTGGTCTCGGTCAGGCTCTGCCGCATAGACGAAAAGATCAGGGAGTTCGCAGGAGGCGACATGGAGGTCTACACCCGCCTGCTCTCGGTGGTTGAGAACATGCCCCGGGGGAAGATCTCGGGCCTGATCAGCCAGGAGGGAAACATAGGCGACCATCTGGCAAGCCCCGGGGAGGAGAACGCGAAGGACCTCAGCATGAGCTCCCTCGAAGAGCTCAAAGCCAAGTTCGCGGTGCTCCACAGCAAGTACACCGCCTCCCGGAGGGCCCGCATCGAAAGCCTCATGTCCCGCTTTGACAGCGCCGACGGCGACGAGAGGAGCCGCATCATGAAGCAGCTGGCCTTCTACGTCAACTTCATCAACGGAGCCGACCTTTCGGTGCTGACCGCCGACGTGTCCCGCATAAGGGATGAGCTGGACAGGCGCTTCATCGGCCAGGCTCCCATCAAGGACCTGCTCTGCCGGGCCCTGGCCAAGTACCAGAACGACCCCCTCCACAGAGCCCCCAGGTTCGCCCTGACGGGCCGCAGGGGAAGGGATATGGAAAGGCTGATCCTTGAATTCTGCTCCTTATCGGGCCTTAAGACCGCGTCCTTTTCCTGCGCGGGGCTCTACGACGTGGCTCCCATAGTGGGAAGCAGCACGGTCTACTCCAACGCCACTGTGGGATCCTTTGCCGAGATGCTTTCGACCGCCGGCCAGGGCGCCATGCTGATCAAGGACATAGACAAGATCAAGAGCGACGACGTGCTCCTGGCCTTCCAGCCCCTGGTCAGCGGGGTCTACAAGAACGAGCTTCTGGCCTCCGACGTGGACACCTCTTCGGTCTGGGTATTCTTCACCGCCGAGAACTGCGACCGCCTTGCCTGCCTGGACAGCTCGGAGATGACGGTGATGGAAGCCTGCGAATACAGCGATGAAGAGATGATCGGTTACGTCGATTTCTGGAAGGAGCGCTTTGAAGAGGAGAACGGAAGGACGGGGGACGGGGTCACTTTCAGCGAGGAAGTAAAGGAAGACATCGCCCTTAAGTATTCCAGGGCCGGCAACGTGCTCCATATGAAGACCATAGTCTGGGAGATCATGAGCAGGATACCCGAAGGGACTGTAAGAGTCGAAAGAGAAGACCTTCCCGAATACTACACCCTTCTCAGGGACAAGGAGAGCATCTGCGCTTCCCCCGCCAGAACCGCCCTGGGCGTCAGGAACCGCTTCATTCTCTGCAGGGACGAGATGGACCCGGGCGTCAGGGAAAGGGTGGCGGAGCTCCTGGACGACTACGACAATGCCTCCGCCGAAGACAGGAAGAAGATCGAAAAGAAGCTGGTGGACCTGGGCAACCTGCGCCGCCGCAGCTTCTCGGAAGGCCTGGTGAATCTTAATGAGGTAAAAAAGAAGGTCTACGGCATGGACAAGCCCCTCGATACCGTGGCCGACCAGATCTGGGCCCACGAAAAGAATCCGGCGAACCGCCTGACCCCCATCATACTCAGCGGTCCCGCCGGAGTAGGAAAGACCCTCTTCGCAGACGCCGTCGCCGAAGCCCTCGGGGTCCCCGTGATACACATACCCTTCAACCAGATCACCGACCCCAGGGAGATCAGCGGCTTCCCGGAGCTCAAACCCGGCCTTCTGGGCAGCCTCTGCGCCAAAAACGTGAGCAGCCTCTCCGCCGTGGTCATCATAGACGAGCTGGACAAGCCCGGCGTGCCGGCCCTGCACAACGTGCTCTACAACATCTTCGACCAGCAGAACGCGAGAGACGCCTACTACGAGTGCATGTACTCCACCGACGATCTCCTCTTCATCTGCACAGCCAACGACCTTACGAAGATCCCCTACCCCCTGCTCAACCGCTGCCGCGTCGCTCAGCTCAGGTCCTACAGCCGCAGGGAAGCCTTGACCATCGCAAAGGACTACATCTCCCCCAGGATCAGGAAGGAGCTGGGCTGCGAAAGGGAGATCCAAGGCGACATCCTCGCCCTACTCGTGGACCGCTACAACCCGGCCGGAGGGGTGAGAGACCTGGAGCGCTGCATAGATACCCTCTACAAGAGGGCGAGCCGCAAGGCAGTGTTAAGCGGCAAAGAGCCCGAGATAGACGAGTTCTTCGTAAGGGACTGCCTGGGAAAGCCCCTCGTGCCCAGGGCCTGCGGAAAGATGGGCTGCGGCAGGGTCACGGCCCTTGCGGTCTGCGGGGACGTCGGGACCACAATAGACATAGAGGTCTGCGGGGATCCCTCAAAGCGCAGCAGGGTGACCGGCCTTGCCAAAGGATCCTACCTTGAATCTGCTGAGCTGGCGAGGAACGTGGCTTCAAGGCTTCTGGGAGAGGATACCGGCAGCGTCTTCGTCCACTCCTCCCCCGCCGGCATCGAAAAGGAAGGACCTTCGGCAGGCACCGCCCTGCTGGCAGCCCTGCTCTCGTACAAGACAGGACTCTCTCTTCCCGACACAGCCCTCACCGGAGAGCTCAAGGCCTACGGCGAGATCGCCCCCGTGGGAGGCTTCGTGGAAAAGCTGAGGGCTGCGGCCGCCGCGGGCATCAGGAAGGTCTACGTTCCCAGGGAGAACTTCGAGGAGGCCCTGGCCGAGGGCTGCCTGGACGATCAGGGCATGGAGGTGGTTCCCGTGTCCGACGTAGGGGAGCTGGTCGGCGGGCTTTTCCCCGGCATGGAATTTCACAGTCTTAAGGAAGAAGGGAGGAAACTGAGATGATGAGAGGGATACTTAGCGAGCATATCCCGGGACGCTTCGCGCGCCGCGCGGCGCCGAGCCTGGGCGAACTGATATCTTCGATGGTGGACAGCTTTTCCGAAAGGGACATAGATTCCGAAGCCGTCTCCCTGCCCCTGCGCTTCATGCACGACAGCGGCCTGCTTGAAGACAAGACCATGGAGCTCCTGGCTCCCCTGCTGGCCATGAACGACCTCCGCGCCGTGGAATTTCTTGAGGACGGCAGGGTCCGCTACAGGTCGAATTCGGTCCTCTGGGACGACAGGGAATACGCGGGGGACGCGGAGCTGCTGTGCTTCGACCCCGTAAAGACCGTATCCTGGCTGGTAAGGGCGCTGCAGGACGACAGAAAGCTCAAGGCCGCGCTGGGGTTCCGTCCCGGAGATCTGAACGAGCTCATAGGGGCGGCGTCAGAGATAAGCACAGGGGACTACGGCGAATACGCCTCCTCCCTTGACAGGTTCAGGGGTCCCAGGGCCCTTTGCGGCAGCGATCTGCTCTTCTTCTTCACCGACGACAAGAGGAGCAAAGCCCTGTACTTCGATAAGCCCGAAAACCTGCGCTTCAGCCCCGGCATAGGGACTGCCGATCTCATCTCGAGCGGCATGGCCGGCGAGATCGTAAGGAGCGGGTCCGACCTCTACTTCCGCTACAACGGAGCCTGCGCCTACCTTCACATCGACGTGAAGACCGCGGATCAGGAGATACTCCAGGGCATATGCATCGTGGGAGCAGTCCCCCGCGGAGGCATAGTTTTCAAGGACGTGGAAGAGGACAGCCTCTGCTTCATGAAGGACGACGAGGTAAAGACCCTTCTCAAAGGCACAAAGGACCTGGCCTGCCGCCTGGAAGAGGACTATATAATCGTAAGCAGCTCAAACGGGAGCATCCTGCCATACAGGCTCTCCTACGACGGGACGAAGAGCCCCGCCTCACCCGGCGAGATCTCGGCGGTCTTCTGGAGCGCCATGATGAGCCTTGCGGCCGAAAGGAGCTACGCCCTCTCGCTGAACGCCAACAGGTCCCGCTGGGAATTCATCAGGGAAGCCGAAAACAGCAGCCTCTGCCTCAAGGACATGAACAGGATATTCTCGAAGGCCTTCGAAAAGAGGCTCTTCAGCCGCGGGACAGCCTTCCCCACAAGGGATATACTGAAGCTGATCGAAAGCCTGGGCATAGGGCCCGAAGAAGACATATCCGCTCAGATGTTCACCCTCTTCCGCTACAATTACCTCTGCGGCAAGGGCAGGTTCTTCGACCATCCCGACGTCTTCAGCCGCTCCTATCTGGGGCTCTTGAGCAGGCTCAGCAGAAAGCCCCGCTTTTGGGAAAGGCTCACAGAAGAACCCGAAAAGCTCTTCAAAAACCAGGTAAAAAAGCAGCTCGAAGAGCATGTTAACATATTCGACCTGGTCCTGGGCGAGTCGGACCTCATAGGAAACGTGACCCTCCTTCCCGACGGCAGCCTCAAGGCCGTTAAGAGATCCAGGGATCTGGGCCGGGTGGAGAACGGAAAGCTGGTCCTGCCCGAAGACTGCGGCGCGGCCGAAGAAGGCATACGCGGCAGGGTCTGCTTCGACCTCGAAAAGGGCGATTACATCTTATGCTGGCCCTCTCCCGACGATGAGCTGGTGAGCAAAGTCAGCGCTCTGTTCATGCACAACAGCCCCGGCTTAAGGCCCGTCGACACCGACGCTCCCCTGTCCCTTCCCTTTGACGAGGACGAGAGTCTGGAGGAGCTCAGGAGGATGCTCCGCATGGAGGGGATAGTTTAAGATAATTTTAGTGCAGATATACAAAAGTGTAATAAAAATGTGGAACAGCCGCGGCTTTTCTGCGATAATGTTTTTATGAACACTGCGTCAGGAAAAGATTTTAAAAAATACTGGTACACCGATATCAGGCAGATCGTAACACTCAAGGATATGCTTGCGGGCAGCGCGGAACTTTACGGAAACAATCCTGCGTTCTGGGTCAAGAAGGAGAAAGGGGGACCCTATCTCGCGGTAAACTACCGTCTGCTGCTGCATGATGTCAACTGTCTCGGAACCAAGCTCTGCGAAATGGGCCTTAAGGACAGCCGCATAGCCGTCATGGGCCAGGGCTGCTACGAGTGGATAGTGAGCTACCTCTCCGTCGTCAACGGGACCGGCATCGCCGTCCCCATAGACAAGGAGCTCTCCGGACCCGAGATCGCGAACCTCATGAGGGCCGGCGGGACCGGCACCATATTCTGCACCGCGGCCGAGTGCAGAAAGCTCAAAGGCCTCAATGAAATAAAGAAGCTGGTGGTCATGGAGTTCTACGGGGACAGAACCGACGAAAACGAGCCCGCCCTCCCGAGGGAATTCGATGAAGAGAAATACAGGAAGCTGGTCTGCGAAGGCAGGACGGCGGAAGACGCTCCCGAGATATATTCCTGGAGCGCCCTCCTCTCAGAGGGAGAAAAGCTCCTTTCGGAGGGCTGCGAAAGCTTCACCTCCATAGAGATAGACCCGGACGTCATGAAGGTCCTGCTCTTCACCTCAGGCACCACCGCCCAGCCCAAGGGCGTGATGCTCAGCCACAGGAACATCACCTCCAACATCATGGACGTCTGCCGCATATGCCAGGTCCACCAGAGCGACAAGACCCTTTCCATACTGCCCATACACCACACCTACGAATGCACCCTGGGCATGCTGCTGGTCCTCTACAGGGGCGCCAGCACCGCCTTCTCCGAAGGCATGAAGTACATAACCCAGAACATGAAGGAGGCTCAGAACACCTACATCATCGCGGTGCCGAGGGTCCTTGAGATGGTCCACGACCGCATAATGAAGGGCGTCGCCAAGAGCGGCAAGGAAAAGATCTTCCAAAACATGATGAAGCTGAGCCGCGGCCTTCGCAAGAGCGGCATCAACATCAGCAGGCACCTCTTCTCATCGGTGCTCGAGCAGCTGGGCGGAAAGCTCAGCGTCATCATCACCGGCGCCGCGGCCTTGAACGCCGGCATCATCAGGGATTTCGAGGATATGGGCATCACCGTGCTCCAGGGCTACGGCATGACCGAGTGCACCCCCCTGATCTCGGGAACTCCCATGTCCGCCCCAGCGGAGCGCTACCGCAAGGCGGGATCGGTGGGAGCCGTGGTCGACAGCGGCGAGATCAGGCTCGTCGATACCGACGAGAGCGGCATAGGCGAAGTGCTCTTCAAAGGCCCCAACGTGACTTTAGGCTACTACAACATGGAGGAGGAGACCGCCCGCACCATAGAGCCCGACGGCTTCATGCACACCGGCGATCTGGGCTTCATAGACAGCGACGGCTGGCTCTACCTCACCGGCCGCAAGAAGAACATCATAGTCACCAAGACCGGCGAGAACGTATATCCCGAGGAGATCGAGGACGACATCATCCACGATCCCTGCATCGAGAGCTGCATGGTCTTCCCTCACAAGAGGAACGGCGACGAGATAGTCGCGATCCAGATCTATCCCAACAAGGACAACGTGGCCGAAAAGCTGGGCCACGAGCCCACCGAAGAGGAGCTGGACGCCTTCTTCAGGGAACTGGTCAGGGAATACAACACCCGCCTCTCCCCCTACAAGAGGATAAGCGCGGTCTTCGTCAGGAGGAACAATTTCATTTCCACCACCACCCTCAAGATCAAGAGGCAGGACAACCCCCTGACCGAAGAGGACATAATAGGCTTTCAGCAGCTGGTCATGAACTAGCGCCGAAAGCATATAAACGGCAGGACTATGCGGGACGCTAAAAAGCGTCCCGCTTTTTTCGTCAGGGATATTGACAGGCAGAGGTCTCCGATATATGATTACATATGTTGCAGAACGTATGATGCGCAACGCGCGTTTTGTTCGAAGGGGGAAAAAATGCCACCCAAAGTAAAGTTTCAAAAAGAAGAGATAGTGGAAGCCGCCCTCGGCGTCGCGAGAGACAGGGGTATAGACGCCGTGACGGCGAGGGAGGTCGCAGCCGTCCTGAACACCTCCCCACGCCCTATTTTCACCTGGTACGAGTCGATGGACCTACTGAGGCGCGACGTATGGGAAGCCGCCAAGGGGGTCTACAGGGAATACGTCGATCGGGGCCTTAAGGAGCCCATACCCTTCCTTGGAGTGGGCCGCCAGTTCATAAACTTCGCCAAAGACGAGCCCCGGCTCTACAGGCTGCTTTTCCTCACAAGGCCTGACGGCACTGCCGGAGGCGCCATGGAGGCCTTCAGGATGACCCGCGATATGGCCATAGGCTCGGTCATGAGCATATACCGCATGGACGCCCGGTCCGCCGAATCGTATTTCCGCGATCTCTGGCTCCTTGCCTTCAGCTTCGCCACCCTGATAGTCACCGACGGCTGCCCCTACAGCGACGGGGAGATGTCGGCGGTCTTCACCGAGGTTAGCCTTTCCGTCTGCAAGGCCTTAAAGGAGATACCCGGGCTCGCCGAGGGCAATTTCGACAGGGACGCTCTTTTCAAAGAGCTGATCGATAGATAAAAACCGCAGTATTTTGGAGGATAAACCATGAAAACAGCAAAACGCTTTGCCGCCCTGATCCTTGCGGCGGTACTGGTCCTAGGAGCCCTGCCCGTCTACGCGGCAGAGGAGCTGACCAGGCGCGAAGCCCTTGAAATGCTCATGCTGGCTGCCGGGGACTACAATCCCGGAGTGCAGCAGTCCGACGTGGTCCACGGCTACGGCGACGGCAATCTGGGCCTTGAGGATCCGGTCACCAGGGTCCAGGCCCTTCTTATGATACGCAGGGCCTTTGGAGGCCTCGAAGAACCTGTGGGAGACAACGCCCGCTCCGCGGCTCCGGCGGAGGATTACAGCGACATCCCCCAGTGGGCCGTCGAGGAGCTTTCCGACGTGCTGAACTCCGGCATCCTCGCCGGGGACGGCAGCTGCCTCCTCTCGCCCAAAGACCACCTGAGCAGCGAGGATCTTACGCTTCTCATGAAGCGGGTCTACGCCCTTAAGGGGACCAACCTCAAGGACGACTACTACGCGGCGGTCAACAAGGAGTGGCTGGCGAATTCCGACATCCCCGCGGGGCTCACTCTCAACGGTCCCTTCTACGGCCTCACCGTCACCGTCCAGAACCAGATATTCGATCTTATCGCCGAGATAGTCGGAAATCCTCAGGAAAAGGGCAGCCCCGAAGCCAGGATCAAAGCCCTGTACGAGTCTGTAATGGACCTGGAGGGCCGCGAAAAGGCAGGCAACGCCCCCATACAGAAATACATAGACGCCTTCGTAACCGCGAAGACCGTGGAGGAGCTGGTCGCGGCCGACATGGCCTTAAACGACGAACTGCGCTTCTCCATACTCCTGGGCTTCGGCCTCACGACCGACTCCAGAGATTCCGACCACTACATGGTGAGCTTCAGCACCCCGGGCACTCTGATGGATAAGGACGTATACCTGAGCGAGAGCCCCCAGAAGGAGCCCTACGACAGGTTCAATAAGACCTATTTCAGCCTGGCCGGCCTTGACGAAGAAGAAGCGGAAGCCTGCGCCGCCCTCGTCTTTGAAGGCGAAAAGACCATAGCCGCCGCGTCCATGGATCCCCAGGAATACGGCGACGTGGACAAGACCTACAATGTATTCACTCTGGATCAGCTCAAGGAGATCTTCCCCGGAGTCGATCTCGACAGGGTATACGAAGGCTCCGGACTTCAGAAGACCGACAGGATAAAGGTCACCGACGTGGGCGCCATGAAAGCCACGGCCTCAATGTTCAGCGAGGAAGGCCTGGGCTGCCTCAAGGCCATGGCCTTAAGGAACCTTCTCTTAAGCGTGGGAGGCCTTCTTACAAGCGGATACACCGACGCAGCCAACGCCCTCAACTACGAGTGCTACGGCATAGTGACCGCCGTGGATCCCCAGACCCTCGCCTTCCAGCAGATCACTTCCCTCCTCTCCGTCTACCTGGCCAGAGCATACGTCGAGAACCACTTCTCCGAGGAGGCCAAGGCCGACGTGGAGAACATGATAAAGGAGTTCATAGCCATCTACAAGGAGCGCATAGCGGCCCTCGACTGGATGAGCGAAGAGACCAAGGCCAAGGCCATACACAAGCTCGATACCATGAAGATCAAGGTCGGCTACCCCGATAAGTGGGACGACTCCCTCGACGGGGTGGAAATGCTGAGCCCGGATGAAGGCGGAAGCTTCTTCTCCAACGTGATAGCCCTGCAGGCCGCCTCCATAGACCTCATGGTGAGTAAACAGTTCGAAGAGGTCGAAAAGGACAGCTGGATCATGGCTCCCTACACCGTCAACGCCTGCTACAGCGCAACCTCCAACGACATCACCTTCCCCGCCGCCATACTGCAGGCTCCTCTCTACGACCTGAACGCCAAGCGCGAGGAGAACCTGGGAGGCATAGGCTATATCATCGCCCACGAAATCACCCACGCCTTCGACAACAACGGCGCCAAGTACGACGAGAACGGCAACGCCGCCGACTGGTGGACCCCCGAGGATTACGCGGCCTTCACCGGCAAGTGCGAGGAGGTCATCCGGTGGTACGAGGGAGTCGAGGTCTACCCGGGCATCGAGTGCAGCGGCTACCTCACCCTCTCGGAGAACGTGGCCGACCTGGGCAGTGCCCGCTGCCTCCTCGAAGCAATAAAGCGCGAGAAGGAGCCCGATTACGACGCGCTCTTCAGGGCCATAGCCAACACCTGGGCATCGACCACCACCAGGCCCGTGAGAGAGCTGCTCTCCAAGATCGACGTGCACAGCCCCGACAAGCTGCGCTGCAACAGGGTGCTCCAGACCCTGGACGAGTTCTACGAGACCTACGGCATAGGCCCGGGAGACGGCATGTGGACCGAGCCCGAGACCAGAGTCTCCGTCTGGTAGTAACTGTCCCGAAGAAGCGTTCTGAAGGATTCAAGAAGCAAAAACCGGTGCGGTCATGCAGGCCGTACCGGTTTTTGCTTCTGTGTTTTGACGGGCAGGCCGTCTTTTTCAAGCCCCTGCTCTAATGATCGGACTTAAGGCCCGCTCCACACATGGTTATGAGGGTATCGGAGGTCGGTCCGTACTTTTCGCAGTAGTCGAGGTAGGCGGCGTAGTTTGCCGCGGTGGTGTGCTCGCAGTAGACGCCCTGCCTCGCAAGATAAGCCCTGGCGTCCATTATGCGGTCTTCCCTTGCGTGGATGAAGCGGACCCCGTGTTTTTTGGCGAGGGCCAGTATCTCCTTACCCCTCATGGGCCTTCCTATGGCTATACCTTCTGCGATGGTGGGGGAAGGCGTAAGCTTTACAGGCTCATCAAGGCCCTGCTCCGCCGCCTGAAGCAGGGGGTCGCAGGTCTCGGCCTGGAGGGCTATGATCTGCGGGAACTTTTCTATGAGGCCCGCGGACAGAAGCTCCTCAAGGGCTTTGACCGCCCCTATGAAGAGGGTCCCGTTGCCCACGGGGATGACCAGGTTTTGGGGTATCCTTCCCAGCTGCTCAAACACCTCGTAGATGTAGGTCTTGGTCCCCTCGTAGAAGAAGGGGTTGTAGACGTGGTTGGCGTAGTAGGCGCCCTCTTCCTCCACCTTGCTTCTGCAGACGTCGGCGCAGTGGTCGCGGCTTCCCGGCACCACGGTGCATTCCGCCCCGTGGGCCCTTATCATGTCTATCTTCTTGGGGCTTGTCCCCTCGGGGACGTATATGCCGCACTTTATCCCGGCTCTGGCGCAGTAGGCGGCGACAGAATTTCCGGCGTTGCCGCTGCTGTCCTGTACCACCCTGTCCACCCCTATGGCCTTGCAGTGGGCTATGAGGACGGCGGCTCCCCTGTCCTTGTAGGAAAGGGTCGGCATGAAGTAGTCCATCTTGAGCATGACGTTTTCGTCGAGCCTGACTATGGGCGTCATGCCCTCGCCCAGGGTGATGTCCCTCCAGGAATCGTCATCCAGGGCCATGAACTTCCTGTAGCGGAACATCGACCACTCGTTTTTGTCGACCTCAGCGAGATCGAACTTCGGGGGCTCGAACTCCAGGTCCCAGAGGCCTCCGCAGGGGCATTTGGGAAGACGGGTCGATACGTCCTCTACCCTTCCGCAGACCGAACATCTGTATTTCATGGCTTACCTCGCTTTCGACGCGTCGGCGACCGCTTCTATCTCCACCATGCAGCCAAAATGCAGAGCCGGGACCGGCACTACCACCCTGGCGGGCTTGTGGTCCCCGAAGAATTCTCTGTACACTCCGTTGATGGCGTCCCAGTTATTTATATCGTCTATGTAGACCCGGCACTGGACCACATCGCTCCTCTCAAGCCCCGCGCTCTTGAGCACCCTGTCCACATTGTTCAAAGCCTGCAGCATGTGGGCTTCAACTCCCCCTTCGGGGGCCTTGCGGGTATCCGGATCCAGGGAGAGCTGGCCCGAGATATAGAGCATGCCGTTGCATATGACTCCGGGGGAATAGTGGCCTTTGTTCTCGCCTTTGCTGTTGATGCTGACCGTTCTCATCGGTTTCCTCCTTTTTACTTGTCGTATAAAAACAGTATATCAAAGAGGCGGGCATAATAAAACCCGAAGCCTTAAGGCTTCGGGTTTTGAGCTTGTTTTCCTTATCGGAATGGTCAGGACCTTCGGCTTTAAGCCTTCAGTCTATTCCCAATACCAATCCTCGACCCAGAATCTGCCGGCGGCAGTGGTGAAGCAGCCCTGCAGATGAGCGTTGTGAGCGGACAGAGTAGCCTTCTGATAGAGGGGGATCTGGCAGCAGAGGCTGTTGAGGTATCTGCTGGTCTCCTTGAGGACCTGCTCACGCTCGCCGTTGTCGACGGTGGCCATCGCTTTTTCGATGAGTTCGTCGAGGTGGGCGTCCTTGGTTCTGGTCTTGTTGGAAGCTCCGATGTTGGAGGAGTGATATACGCCCTTCAGGAAGGACATCATATCGGAGGAGGTATAACCGCCGAGGAATCCCTGGAAGTGTCCCGCCGCAGTCTCAGACAGGTAAGTGGCGAGGTCCATGGAGACCAGTTCGAGGGTCATGCCGAATACGGAGTTCAGGTTGTCCTGAACGACCTGGGCGGCGCGGCGCTTGGTGTCGTCGGAGCAGATGACTTCGAAGTTGACCTTGGAGAGGTCTTCGCCGGATTCGGCGGCGTACTTCTTGGCCAGCTCTACGTCGTACATGTCATAGCCGGTGCCGTCAAAGCCCAGCTGTCCGTAAGGAGTCTGTCCGGGGGCTACGAAGCCGGCGCCGTTCAGAGCTACGGTCACGACGTCTTCCTTGTTGATGGCGGCGTTCATTGCCTTTCTTACGTTGATGTTGTCAAAGGGCTTTACTTCGTTGTTGATGCACAGCCAGTTGTGGGAGAGGCCGTCGATGTTCATCAGCTCAAGGCTGGCGTCCTCCTGGACCAGGTTCATGTCGTTGGAGTCGAGCTCGATGACGTAGTCGACTTCGTGAGCCTGCAGAGCGATGGTTCTGGCGGAACCTTCGGGTATGATCTTCCAGATGACGGTCTTGATCTTGGGAACTCCGCCCCAGTACTCGTCATGAGCGACGAAGGTCAGGGACTCGGAGATCTTCCACTCGGTCATCTTGTACGGGCCGGTGCCGATGGGCTTGCTGTTGAAATCGTTTCCGTTCTTGATCAGTTCAGCGGGAACCACGAAGTTGCCGTGGTGGCAGAGATCATAGAGCAGAGCGGCGCTGGGGCCGGCGGTGGTCATGGTGACGGTGTAGTCGTCCTTGGCGGTGACGTTGTCATAGGTGGCGGCGTAGGAAGCTACGTCGGGGGAAACCTTGGCTTCAGCGAGGGAAGCTACAACGTCGGCAGCCTTCATTTCTTCTCCGTTGTGGAACTTTACGCCCTTGCGGAGATTGAAGGTCCAGAGCACGCTGCCGTCGGGCTGGTTCTCGTAAGAGAAGCTCTCGGCGAGGCAGGGCTGGGGAGCCAGGGAGGCGTCCAGAGCCAGAAGGCCTTCATAGGTCAGGTTGTTGCAGTAGGAACCGGCAACGGCGTTGTGGCCGCGGGCGGTGACGGACGGGGTCTCGTCGGCGGTGCAGACTACTACGGTCTCATTGTCGACTGCGCAGTGCAGATCGGCAGACTCGGTCTTGGTCTCACCCTTGTTGTCGGTCTTGGTCTCGGTATTGGTGCCGCTGGGGGTGGTCGTCTGAGTGGTGGTCTTGTTTCCGCAGGCTACCATGGAAGCCATCATGCAGAGGACCATCAGCAGGGCGATCAGCTTTACACTTTTCTTCATTCTTTCACCTCTAATGCTGCGATAACTGTTGTGGGAGCCGTACCTGTCTTCACTCCCGAAACGTGAAACATTTTACATTACTTAAATAGTTTTGTCAATAAAATATAAGAACTGCGATTGTGAAGATTGAGATTTTTGTTATTAATCAACAAATTTATGTCATGTTTTTTCTTTGGTTCATCAAAATGATAAAAAAAGCAAGGGCCGAAGCCCTTGCTCTTTTCTTTTGTCTGTAAGGTTTTGCGCCTTGCGCCCTTCCTACATGTCGTCGGTCAGGAAGCAGGAAACAAAGTGGTTGGGACTGATCTCCTTGAGGCAGGGTTCGCCTTCTCTGCAGCGATCGGTAGCGTAATTGCAGCGCTGTGCGAAGCGGCAGATGGGCTTGGGCTCGATGGGTGAGGTGAGCTCGCCCTTGAGCAGTATCCTCTGTGTCTTCTTGTGGATATTGGGCTCGGGGATCGCTGAGAGCAGAGCCTGAGTGTACGGATGGGTCGGGTGAGCGAAGAGCTCTTCTGAGGGAGCCTTTTCGATCAGCTTGCCCAGGTACATGACCGCGATATCGTCGGAGAAGTGGTTTACGACGGAGAGGTCGTGGGTGATGAACATATAGGTGAGTCCCATCTCATCCTGGAGGTCTTCAAGCAGGTTCAGTATCTGAGCCTGAATGGATACGTCCAGAGCGGATACCGGCTCGTCGCAGACTATGAACTTGGGGTTCACGGACAGGGCGCGGGCGATACCTATACGCTGGCGGCGTCCGCCGTCCAGCTCGTGGGGATATACGTTCATCAGACGACGGGCAAGGCCTACGGTATCCATAAGCTCGAGAACCCTTTCTTCTCTCTTCTTCTTGTCGTCTATGATGTGGTGGATCAGCATAGGCTCTGCGATGGTCTCGGCCAGAGTCTTTCTGGGGTTCAGAGAGGAGAACGGATCCTGGAATATGATCTGCATCTCCTGCCTCTTGCGGCGCATCTCCTCGGGGGAGAGAGCCAGAAGGTCCTCGCCGTCGAAGCGTACGCTGCCGCCGGTGGGCTCCAGCAGACGGAGGATGGCGCGGCCGGTGGTGGACTTGCCGCAGCCGGACTCTCCTACTACGCCCAGGGTCATGCCCTGATTGATGGTGAAGGTAACGTCATCTACAGCGTGGAGCATGCCGCGCTTGGTCGCGAAATACTTTTTAAGACCCTCGACTTCAAGCAGCGGTTTTGTGGTGTCTATATTGCTCATCTTCCGAGAAGGCCTCCTTCCTTAATATTCTGCTCGTTATAGAGGAAGCACTCTACATAGTGTTCGTCGTTGCGATAGGTCCTGGGAGGCTTTTCGGTCTTGCAGATCTCCATGCAATAGTCGCAGCGGGGAGCGAAAGCGCAGCCCTTGGGCAGATTGGTGGGATCCGGCATAAGGCCCTTGATCGGCTTGAGCCTGTTCTCTCTGTGGTCCAGATCGGGCAGAGAGTTGAACAGACCTTCGGTATACGGATGGCGGGTGAAGTCGAAAACGTCTTCAAGAGATCCGTGCTCGATAACGCGTCCGGCATAGATGACGGATACGGTGTCGCAGATCTCCGCGACAATGCCCAGGTCGTGGGTGATCATCAGCATCGAGGTGCCGTATTTCTCACGCAGTCCCTTCATCATCTCCAGTACCTGCGCCTGAATGGTAACGTCCAGAGCGGTGGTGGGCTCGTCGGCTATGAGGAGCTTGGGGTTGCAGGCCAGAGCGATGGCTATGACCACGCGCTGCTTCATGCCGCCGGAGAACTGGTGGGGGAATTCGATGCCGCGCTCGCCGGTGATGCCGACCAGCTCGAGCATCTCCTTGGCCTTCTGGATAGCCGCGGAGTGGGATATCTGCTTTCCGTCCTCACCGAGTTCGTGCATCTCGATAACTTCGGCGATCTGATCCTCTACCGTCATAACGGGGTTGAGGGAGGTCATGGGGTCCTGGAATATCATGGAGACCTGCTGGCCTCTGATCTTTTCCATTTCCTTCTCGCTCTTGAGCATCACGTCCTCGCCGGCCAGCTTGATGCTTCCGTCGACTATGACCCCTGGGGGATCGGGGATCAGCTGCAGGATGGAGAGACCTGTGGTGGTCTTTCCCGCGCCGGTCTCGCCTACCAGGCCGAGGGTCTTTCCCTTTTCGATCTCAAGATCCAGACCGTTGAGAGCCTGGGTCACGCCGCCCGGAGTGCGGTACTCGACTACAAGATTCTTGATGTCGAGTTCAAGTTCTTTAGTATTCTTAATTTCTTCGTTCATATCCATACTCCCTTCGGCATTAACGGAGTCTCGGGTCGAGAGCGTCTCTGAGACCGTCGCCCAGCAGGTTGAATGCAAGGATGGTGATCATGATGGTCAGGCCGGGGAAGGTGGTCAGATACGCGTAACCGCGGATATAGGCACGGCCGGCTGACAGCATGGAGCCCCACTCCGGAGTCGGGGGCGAAATGCCCAGGCCCAGGAAGCTCAGACCTGCAATGGTCAGAATGGTGGTCGCTATGTGCATGGTGACCTGAACGATGACAGGTGCCAGCGAGTTGGGGATAACGTGATTGAAGATTATCCTCTTGGTGGTGCAGCCTATGGCTCTGGCAGCCTCGACGTACTCCATGTCACGGGTGGGCAGCACGGCGCCGCGTACTATACGGGCGTAGCCGGGCGTTCCGGATACGGACAGAGCGATGATCAGGTTGAATATGCTGGAGCCCAGAGCTGCCATGATGCATATTGCCAGCAGGGTGCCGGGTATGGCCAGGAAGACGTCCATTATACGCATGATGATGTTGTCGACCTTGCCGCCGTAGAATCCTGCGAGAGCGCCCAGTATACCGCCGGCTATGAGGGAGAAGCAGTTGGCCACGAAGCCGATCTCAAGGGAGATACGCGATCCGTGGACCAGACGCGCCAGAACGTCGCGCCCTACTTCGTCGGTCCCCAGGGGATGTCCGGGAAGCTCGCCGGGTCCCTTCAGACGGTTGCTGATGTTCTGCTTGATGACTACGTCGTTGTAGCTGTAGAGCTGATCGGCGAAGACAGCGCACAGTATCAGGCAGATGATGATGGCCAGACCGATCATTGCGGACCAGTTCTTGGCGAGACGTCTCCAGGTCTCAAGAGCAAGATTCTGCTTTTTTACGACCTGTTCGCCGTTGGCAGTCATCACGACTGTTTCTTTAGCTTTTTTACTCATTTAACTTCGACCCCCTTTTACTTGTACTGTCCCTTGATACGGGGATCGATGAAGCCGTATGCCAGGTCGACTATGAGATTGATAACGGAGAAGGACAGGGAGAAGATGATGATGCATCCGAGTACGGAGGGGATGTCTCTTCCGGAGATGGAGGTCACCATGAAGCGTCCTATGCCGGGCCATGCGAATACGGTCTCGGTAAGAACGGATCCGCCCAGCATTCCGCCGATCTGGATGCCCAGAACGGTAACGGTGGGGATCAGGGCGTTGCGCAGAGCGTGCTTTCTGATAACCGTCCCGTAGGGAACGCCCTTGGAACGGGCGGTGCGGATGTAGTCCTGACGTATAACCTCCAGCATCGAGGAACGGGTTATACGGGCGACGGACGCGATGTTATGGAATCCCAGAGCCGCAGCCGGGAGTATGATGCTGTACCAGTAATCATTGCCCGATGAAGGCAGCCAGCCCAGCTTCAGAGAGAAGAGCAGCTGTTCAAGAACACCGAACCAGAATATGGGCATCGATATACCCAGAAGCGCCAATATCATGCTCGCGCCGTCGAAGAAGCTGTTTTGCTTTACTGCGGCCAGCATTCCGAGAGGAATGGCGAGAATGGTACTGAAGGTGACCGAGATGATAGCCAGCTTCATGGTTGCCGGGAAACGGCTGAACACCTCAATGCTTACGGGTTTCTTGGTCTTGTACGATGTTCCCATGTCGCCTCTGCACAGATGCAGCATGTAGCGCACGTATTGGACGATTATGGGGTCGTTGAGGCCCATCTCCTCGCGGAGCTGAGCGATGGCTTCGGGGGTCGCCTGATCGCCGAGAATGGTGGTCGCCGGGTCGCCGGGAGCCAGGCTCATGATAAAGTAAACTATCAGAGTGACTCCGATGATGACCGGGATCAGGGCGAGAAGCCTCTTAACAATGTATTTCCACATATTACCTCCTGTATGGAAATCCGGTTGATAAGGATAAAGCTTCAGGGAAAAGCTTCTTGAAATAATACCGACGGATCCGTCTCAATGAGAGCGGAGACCGCTGATGAACAATGATTATAATACTCCTTTCTTCTACTGCTTACGGTGGCGGTTTCTTCAAAAAAGAAATCAAACATTATGCGGGCTTTCCTGTCGATCCCACATAAACGTCCTTTAATTATAAACATTGAACAATTGGCTTGTCAAGGGCGCCGGACCTCAGCCGGACAGGTATTTGCGGGGCCGCGCGGCAGGTCGCGGGACCGGCGGCTGAAGCTCTGTGCGTCACCTCGCAGGAATTATAACAGACGCCCGCCCGGCTAACAAGTTAAAACAGCGGCGAATGCGAATAATTGGCAGAAAAGACCGAAACAGCGCCCTTCGGAGGCGCTGTCCGCTTTCAGCTCCTGAGCTTTTCGAGAACCGACCATATTATATGACTTTCAAAACCGAGGGATGAGAGCCTTCTGGCGGCTTTTGCCAGAGTTTTCTCGTCTATGGAGCCGGTATACTCTTCGTCTTTTATCCCGCAGGCTTTAAGGGCAGCTTTTAAGGCCCTCTCCTCTTCCGGGGGAAAGAGCTCCGATGCTTTTTCCGCGGCGTAAACGGCGGCTTCTTTTCCTACGCCCTTTTCCTCAAGGCCCCTTATGACGGCGAGCCTGCCCCTGCCCTGAAGAAATAGTCTTTCGGCAAGCCTTAAGGCGAAAGCTTCGTCGTCTATATAG
>JAFRWQ010000263.1 GCA_017437925.1 Bacillota bacterium | reverse complement strand
TTTCCCTGAAGGTGCCGGAGGGCTCGAATGTGGCGATCGTCGGGGAGACCGGCGCGGGAAAATCCACGATCGTGAACCTGGTCTGCCGCTTCTACGAGCCCACCGCGGGGCGGGTCCTCATTGACGGCAGGGACGCCAGGGAAAGGTCCCAGCTCTGGCTCCACTCGTCTTTGGGCTACGTTCTTCAGACTCCCCATCTCTTCTCGGGCACCATCAGGGACAACCTGCTCTACGGAAAGCCCGGAGCGAGCGATGAAGAGATAATGGCGGCCCTCGATCAGGTCTCGGCGAGGGGCATGATCGAAAAGCTTGAAAAAGGCCTTGATACCGACGTTGGCGAGGGCGGAAGCCTCCTCTCCACCGGCGAAAAGCAGCTGATATGCTTTGCCAGGGCCATACTTGCGGACCCCAGGCTGCTTGTTCTTGACGAAGCCACCGCGTCGGTCGACACCATCACCGAGCAGACCATACAGGCCGCCATCGAGAGGGTCATAAAGGGCAGGACCAGCATAGTTATCGCCCACAGGCTCTCCACCGTAAGGAACGCCGACATCATCCTGGTCGTAAAGGACGGCAAGATAGTCGAGCAGGGCCGCCACGAGGAGCTGCTCGAAATGGGAGGGTACTACAGCAGGCTGTGGCAGCGCCAGTACGAGGACGAGGCGGCGGCGAAGCTCTGGGAAGAGAGAAGGCCGGAGACCGCTTAGATGAACGCCGCGAATGACAGAAAAGCCGCGGTTGAGGCGGCCGTGACCATAGCGGAAAAGGCCGCGGAGAAGGGCGGCAGGGTCTTTTACGTGGGAGGCTGCGTAAGGGACGAGCTCCTGGGAAGGCCCTTAAAGGACACCGACATAGAGGTCCACGGCCTTGAGCCGGGGGAGCTCTTCGGGATACTTGAGAGCCTGGGAGAAGCCCTGGTCTATGGGGAGAGCTTCGGCATATATTCCCTCAAGGGCCTCGATCTTGACGTCGCTCTTCCAAGGCGCGAGAAGGCTGTGGGCAGGGGCCACAGGGACTTTGAAGTCTCGGTGGATCCCTTTATAGGCCCTGAAGCGGCGGCGAGGCGCCGGGATTTCACGGTCAACGCCCTTATGAAGGACGTTTTGAGCGGCGAGATCCTGGACTTTTTCGGAGGCCTTTCAGACCTTGAGGCGAAGGTCCTGCGCCACGTAAATGACGAGAGCTTCGCGGAAGACCCCCTGAGGGTCTTGAGGGCTGCCCAGTTCTCCGCCAGGCTCAGGTTTGCCATAGCGCCCGAGACCGTAAGGCTCTGCGCCGGCATAGACATAAGCACCCTTTCAAAGGAGAGGGTGGAGGCGGAGCTTAAGAAAGCCCTGCTGGAGGCCGAAAAGCCCTCGATCTTCTTTGAGGCCTTGAAGTCCATGGGAAAGCTCAGCCCCTGGTTTACGGAGCTTGAGTCCCTGATCGGCCTTGAACAGGATCCCCTCTATCATCCTGAGGGAGACGTCTGGGTACACACAATGGAGGTCCTGGACAGGGCGGCCGAATACAGGAGCAGGGTCTCGGATCCCTATTCCTTCATGCTTTTGGCCCTGACCCACGATCTGGGCAAGACCGTCACCACAGAAAGCATAGGGGGGCGCATCCACGCCTACGAGCACGAAAAGAAGGGCCTGCCCCTGGCGGAAAGCTTCGTGACCCGCTTCTGCTCCGAAAGGGCGGTCACAGACTACGTCCTCAACATGGTCCCCCTGCACATGAAGCCCAACGTTGTGGCCTACAAGCGCTCCGCCGTTAGGGTCACCAACCACATGTTCGACGAGGCTAGGGCTCCCGAAGACCTGATATACTTCGCCCTTGCCGACAGGCCCGTCATGGCGGGAAACGAGAGCTTCAGCGGCGACAGCGCCTTTCTCCTCGAGAGGCTTAAGGCCTACAGGGAGACCATGGCAAAGCCCTTCGTGCAGGGAAGGGACCTGATAGAAGCCGGAATAGAGCCGGGTCCCCGGTTTTCGGAGTACCTGGCTTTCGCCCGCAAGCTGAGGCTGGCGGGCATAGAAAAGGACAGCGCCCTGAAGCAGACCCTGTCCGTGGCGAGAAAGGCTGAAAAGCTTGAAAACAAAGGCCGCACAGGCCCGGGAGGCGATCATGAGCGCTGAAGAGAAAAAGAAAAAAGGAAGCGTAAAAGGCCCCATAATCTTCGCGGTGCTGGGTTTTCTCGCGAGGCTCGCCCTGCTTCTGGTCTGCCGCCTCACCATCAGGGCCGACGAAAAGGTCAGGGAGTGGAAGAAGTCGGACAAGGGCTTCATCATACTCAGCGCCCATCCTTCGGAGATGGACGGAGTCGTCCTGATCGCGGCCTGCTTTCCCCGCTACAGCCGCTTCGTGGTCGGGTCCCAGCAGATATACAGGGGCGCCCAGGGCCTCATGCTGCGCACCCTCGGGGTAATTCCCAAGAAGCAGTTCACCCCCGACATAGCCTCGGTCAAGGAGATGCTGCGCACCGTAAAGGAGGGCAAGATCCTGGCCATGATGCCCGAAGGCAGGGTTTCCCTTGACGGAAGGCCCTCCCCCATAGACCCCTCCACCGCCAAGCTGCTGCAAAAGCTTGACTGCCCGGTCGCAGTCCTCATTCCCGAAGGCAGCTACTACACCAGGCCTCCCTACGACCACGGGGCGGTCATCAGGGGTAAGATCGTCTGCCGCATAAAGGCTCTCTTTGACGAGGGGGAGGCCCCGGCCTTGAGCTCCGAAGAAGTGATGAAGAGGCTGGACGAGGCCATATACTACGATGCGGCAGAAGAGCTGAGAGGGACCGGCAGGCTATACGGCAGCCCCTCAAAGCCCCCTATGAAAAACGTTTCGAACCTGCTCTACCTCTGCCCCTCATGCGGCGCTTTGTACACCGTCGGCGACAAGGACGGGGTCATCAGCTGCTCTTCCTGCGGCATGACCCTCTTCGCGGGCCGCGACATGTTCTTCAGCGGGCAGATGAGACCGGATATCCCGGACAACGTCACCGACTGGAACGCCCTGCAGCTTGAGCACGAGCGCGCCTTCTGGCAGGACGACGACCCCTTCCTGGAGTACAGGGTGAAGAAGATGACCATGGTCATAGGAAAGGACATGGAGTTTAAAGACGGGCCGGAGGGCATTTTAAGGCTCGATCCCGAAGGCCTGCACTACGGCGACGAAGGCGATGAGCTGGATATAAAGCTCAGCCTGCTTCCCGGGGTCTCAGCCGACTACCGCGACGGCTTCATAGCCTGCTACCAGGGCGATCTCATAAGGCGCTTCTACTTTGAGGACAAGCGCACCGTCGCCCGCTTCGTCAACTCCCTCATGGTGCTCAAAGGTCTGAGGTGAAGGCAGCCCTGAGGGCCGCGGATCTTTAAGCCCTATATCCCAAGTACAGTCCTGAGTATGAAGGCGACTCCGTCTTCGGTATTGGCAGGGGCCGTAAGGTCCGCTGCCTTTTTTACTTCTTCGCCGGCGTTGCCCATGGCGACTCCGATGCCGCAGCTTTCTATCATGTGCCTGTCGTTGGTGCTGTCGCCGAAGGCTATTATGTTTTCGGGGGAGAGGCCGCAGAGGGCGGCTGCTTCGGCCAGGGCGTTGCCCTTTGAGGTCTTTTCGCTTCCTATCTCTATGTTGTATGCGGCTGAACTCACTATGTTGAGGCCGGGAAGCTTTCTCAATTCTTCCGCTATTCTGAGGCGCTTTTCGTCTTCGGGGATGATGAGATTTATGTTTTCGACCCTGTCCGGGGCTTTTTTCAATATTTCGAGGCAGTCGGGGACCGGAGTCCTGGTCTCGCGGCGGTACTGCCTGCTCCGCTCGCTCTTAAGGCCGAAGCCCTCCAGATCGTCCATGCAGCGCTGATCGATGAAGACCCTGCCTTCGGTAAAGATCTCTATCATGTAATCGACGCCCGATATCCAGGGCATGACGCGTTCGATGTCCTCCGCCGTCATCAGGCTCTCGCTGACGGTGGTCTCCCCGGGCATCTTTACCAGCCTGGCCCCGTTGCTGGTCACCATGTAGTCGATGCCTTCGAACTCTCTTATGAAGGAGGGGACGGCCTTAAGAGCCCTGCCCGTTGCGGGTATGAACATATATCCTTTCGCCATCGCTCTTTTAAGCGTTTCAACGGTGGCCTCCGAAAGCATGCTCTGCCCGTTGAGAAGGGTGTTGTCAAGGTCCGTTGCGATTATCCTTATCTTTTCGATCTGCTCTTTGGTAAGCATGAAGCCCTCCTGTTTCCGTTTTTGACAAGTTATTATACTACAGCGGAGGCTTTTCCGCCGTTTTTTTCTTTCACTTGCCATGGTATACTGTATTAAAAAGGACGGGACGCGTCCCTGTGCCCGAACGCGATAAGGAGCTGAACATGAGATACGAAGACGCCGAAAAGCGCTTCCGCGCTTTGGTGCGGGAGATAGATTTTATTGAGAATATAAGGAGCACCCTTTCCTGGGACATGAGGGTGAACCTGCCTTTGGACGCAGCCCAGTACAGGGGTGATTCCATCGCCTTCCTTTCCGGGGAAGCCATGAAGCGCAAGACCAGCCCCGAGATGAACGAGCTGCTCTGCGCCCTCGGGGAAAAGCCGGCCGAAGACCCCGTACTGGCCGCCATGATCAAAAAGTACCGCAAGCAGTACAAGTATCAGGCCGAGATAGACCCGAAGCTTTACATGGAATACGCCTCCCACAACCTGCAGTGCGAGGTGGTCTGGCAGGAAGCGAGGAAAAACAACGATTTCGCCAGCCTCGCCCCCTGGATGAAGAAGGAATTCGAGCTGCTGGCTAAGCTCTCCGCCTGCCACGGCTGGGCGGACGACCCCATGAGCGGCCTCATGGACGACAGGGAACCGGGCATAACCCGCCCCGTAATGGACAGGCTCTTCGACGAGCTCAAGGCCTTCATGCTGCCTTTGCTTGAAGACATCAAGGCTTCTTCCGTAAAGCCCGATCCGTCCCTCATTCTCGGCAAATACCCCAAAGAAAAGCAGGCCCTGCTCTGCCGCAGGGTGCTTGAAGACATCGGCTTCGATTTCAGGAAGGGCCGCATGGACGTCAGCGCCCATCCCTACACCACCGGCAACGACATATACGACGTGAGGCTCACCACCCGCTTCTTCGAAGACAACTTCACCATGGCGGTATGTTCATGCCTTCACGAGGGAGGCCACGCTTTGAGCGGCCAGCACATAGATCCCTCTCTTCGCTACACCACTCTGGAGCACATGGTGGGAGCAGGCATGAACGAAGCCCAGTCACGCTTCATCGAGAATTTCATAGGAAGAAGCCCCGAGTACTGGGAGTACTTCCTGCCCGTGGCAGCCGAATACTTCCCCGGGCTTAAGAAGTTCAGCCCCGAAGACTTCTACCTCTCAATGAACTGCATACATCAGAGCCCCAGCCGCATGCGCTGCGACGAGCTGACCTATAACCTCCACATCATACTGCGCTACGAGCTTGAGAAGATGCTCTTTGACGGCGACATAAGCTTTGACGAGCTGCCCCATTACTGGAACGAAAAGTCGAAGGAGTATCTGGGAGTCGTCCCCGAAAACGACGCCGAAGGCGTGCTGCAGGACATGCACTGGTCCAGCGGCTTCATAGGCTATTTCCACACCTACGTGCTGGGCAATTTCTATGACGGCCACTTCTATAAAGCCATGCTTAAGGACATGCCGGACTTCCGTGAAAAGGTGAGAAGGGGAGAGCTGCTGCCCATCACCGGCTGGATGAAGGAAAAGCTCCACAAGACCGGCGGAATATACCAGCCCGACGAGGTCTTAAGGCGGGTGGACGGCGAGGAGCTCACGGCGAAGCATTACATCGACTACATCCGCGGCAAATATACCGAAATGTACAGGCTTTAACCTAAGGAACCGTTATGGCGTACGATCTTACCGACAGACTGGTCGTGGGAGTCTCTTCGAGGGCCCTCTTCGACCTGGAAAAGGAAAACGAGATATTTGAGAAGGAAGGCCTGGAGGCCTATTCCCGCTACCAGCAGGAGCACGAGAGCGACATCCTAAAGCCCGGCATAGCCTTCCCGCTGATAAAGGCCCTCCACAATCTCAACTGCGGAGGGGAGTGGCTCACCGAGATCATAATAATGTCCAGGAACAGCGCGGACACCAGCCTCCGCATCTTCAACTCCATCAGCCACTACGGCCTGGACATCAGCAGGGCAGCCCTGGTGGGCGGAAAGCCGGTGACCCCGTATCTCGGGGCCTTCAGGACCGACCTCTTCCTTTCGGCCAACGAGGAGGACGTGCAGCAGGCCGTCAACGCGGGTGTCGCGGCGGGCATCATCTGCAGCGGGACCCTTCCCGAAGGCGCCGACAACACCGGAGAACAGATACGCATAGCCTTCGACGGAGACGCGGTGATATTTTCCGACGAGGCAGAAAAGATATACAGGGAACAGGGCCTCGAAGCCTTTACCGAGCACGAGAGGATGAACGCCAACAGGCCTCTTCCCGAAGGGCCCTTCGCGAAGCTCTTAAAGACCATCTCCCTGGTCCAGACCCGCTTCCCCGAAGATTCGATGCCCATACGCACCGCCCTCGTGACTTCAAGAAACGCTCCGGCCCACGAAAGGGTCATAAGGACCCTCATGGCCTGGAATGTGCGCATAGACGAAGCCTTCTTCCTCGGCGGCGTCGAAAAGAGCGAGGTGCTCAGGGCTTTCGGAGCCAACATCTTCTTCGACGATCAGAACGCCCACACCGAGCCCGCGTCCAAGATGGTGCCCTCGGCCAGAGTGCCTTATAAACAGGAACAGGAGGCCGGCCGATGAAAAAGAAGCAGAAAGAAGAAAGCCCGAGGTTCTCAGGCGGTCAGATAGCCAGGTTTTTAACTGTACTCGCCACCGTTGTCGCCCTGGCGACGGGAGGCCTGGACCTGTTCGACCGCTTTACCGGAAGCAAAGAGACCCCTCAAGAGGCCGCCGCGCCCTCTGCCGCAGTCGAAGAGCCTTTGTTCGTCCCGGCTGAAGAAAGCATTGAAGGCCAGCCCTCGGTGAGGGTGAGGATAGGGGGCTGGGAGCTGGACGGCCGCAGCATTTACACCGTCCCCAAGGGCATGGACGTGCACGTATGGACCGACGACAAGGTCAGCGCCCTGCTGTACAGCGCAGGAACCAAGGAGCCCGTGAGGATCAAAGGCGCTTCATCGGCTGACATAAGCTTCGGAAACGATATCCAGTCGGGTTCGTTAGTGCCTCTCAGCGTGTATGCCGAGACCGCCGACGGGTCCGTCAGCGACCCCAGGACCTTCTCCTTCACAGTCTGCAAGGCAACGGACGAGGACGAGCCCTTAAGCCTTTACGCGGGCGGGAATCACATCACCATCGGAGGAACGGCCCTCATAAGCGAGGGCATGGCGGTCTGCGTCGCGGAAAAGAGCAAGGATGTGACGAAGCTCAGGTACCGCATAGAGGGCAGCGAGATCTTCGACGTAACGGTGGATTTCCCGGGCTACATGGACATACCCCTTCCCGCGGAATCGCCTCTCACCCTTAAGATCCGGGGCATAAAGCAGGACGGGACGGAGCTCGACCTTCAGGAATATAAAGTCAAGCATCCCGGGCTCCCGGAGCTTGACGTGCGCTTCAACGGCGAGGTCCTGGACCAGAGGGATCCCACCATTGTAAAAGTTCCCGTCGTAGTTTCGGTCGAGCCTCCCGAAGGGGAGTCGGTCAAGAACATAATCTACAAGATAGGGACCGGCGATATAGTGCGCACCGGCAGCGGAGAGGCTTTCGAACTGACCATACCCAACGAGTATTACGAAGGCAATAAGTTCTCCTTCCAGATCTGCTATCTCAACACCGACGGAGTCCAGAGCGCCTATCAGTACTACATGCTGAGGATCAAGCCCTAGAGCCGGGGGGCGGGGCGCGTGAAATTTCGGGAAGGACCGGTGCCTGCCCGAATCGCGCGTCACTTCGCAGACCGAACCTCGTGTCGGAAAGTACCGATCAAACTGCCCTGCAGCATCCCGCGTACCGTATCAGAAACAAGCATCATTTTTATTTAAACAATAAAAAACCGACATGGTGACCCTTAAAGAAGTCAGACCCGAAGACCGGGAGCTTTTGTACAACATAAACCAGAAGTATCTCTACGAGATGACCAATTTCTACGACGACCCCATGGATGAGGCCGGCAACTACCACTACGGTTATTTTGAGGAGTACTTCACCGATCCGAAGAGAAAGGCCTTCTTTATCCTGAGCGATGAAAGGCTTGCCGGTTTTGCCATGGTCAACCCCTATTCCTTTACCGGGAGAAAGACCGATCACGTGATGGCCGAGTTCACCGTCTTTCCCGTATTCAGAAGGAAGGGCGTAGCCTCAAAAGCCGCAGGCCTTATATTTTCAAGCTTTCCCGGCCGCTGGGAGATCAAGTACAACACGAAGAACACTCCCGCCGGGGCCCTTTGGACCGGACTCACAGCGAAATACAGCCCGAATACGGTCGTCTTCAGCGAGTTCGAAAGAGTGCTGGTATTTACGGTAAAGTGAGGCAAGGGCGCCGGGCTCGCAGGCAGCCGCCCGTCCCGCCAAACGCAAAGAAAAGCAGACCTCTCGGAGGTCTGCTTTTTGTCACGGATATATGTCCGTTTTACTTCATCGCTTCGTAGACCGCGACGGCAGTCGCGACGGTGGCTCCGACCATGGGGTTGTTGCCCATGCCCAGGAAGCCCATCATCTCGACGTGGGCGGGCACGGAAGAGGAGCCCGCGAACTGGGCGTCGCTGTGCATGCGTCCCATGGTGTCGGTCATGCCGTAGCTGGCAGGGCCGGCGGCCATGTTGTCCGGATGCAGGGTGCGGCCGGTGCCTCCGCCGGAGGCGACGGAGAAGTACTTCTTGCCCTGCTCGACGCACTCCTTCTTGTAGGTGCCGGCGACCGGGTGCTGGAAGCGGGTCGGGTTGGTGGAGTTTCCGGTGATGGAGACGTCCACGTGCTCGCTGTGCATGATGGCGACGCCTTCGCGTACGTCATCGGCGCCGTAGCAGCGGACCTGTGCCCTCTCGGTGTTGGAGTAGGCGATCTCGCGCACTACCTTAAGCTCGCCGCTGTAGTAGTCGAACTTGGTCTGGACGTAGGTGAAGCCGTTGATGCGGGCGATGATCTGGGCGGCGTCCTTGCCCAGGCCGTTCAGGATGACGCGCAGGGGCTTCTTGCGGGCCTTGTTGGCGTTGTTGGCGATGCCGATGGCGCCCTCGGCGGCTGCGAAGGACTCGTGGCCGGCCAGGAACGCGAAGCACTCGGTGTCCTCGCCGAGCAGCATGGCGCCCAGGTTGCCGTGGCCGAGACCGACCTTGCGGTCCTCGGCGACGGAGCCGGGGACGCAGAAGGCCTGCAGGCCCTCGCCGATGGCCGCGGCGGCCTCGGACGCGTTGGCGGCGCCCTTCTTCACGGCGATGGCGCAGCCCAGGGTGTAGGCCCACTTGGCGTTCTCGAACGCGATGGACTGGATGTTGGTGGTGATGTCGTAGGGGTTGAAGCCGAGATCGGTGCAGATCTTCAGGGCCTCCTCGAGGTCGGCGATGCCGTACTGCTCGAGAGCGGCGTTGATCTTATCGATGCGGCGCTCGTAGCCTTCGAATGTAACTGCCATGGTGTTCAGCTCCTTTCCCTACTCTTTGCGCGGATCGATGACCTTGGCGGGGTTGTCCCACTGGCCGTAGCGGCCGGTGGCCTTCGCCATGGCTTCCTTGGCGTCGACGTCCTTCTTGAGGAGGTCGCACAGCACGCCGAGGTTGACGTACTCGAAGCCGATGATCTCGTCCTTGTCGTTGAGGGCGAGATGGGTGATGTAGCCCTGGGCGAGCTCGAGGTAGCGGGAACCCTTGGCCTTGGTGCCGTAGGTGGTGCCGACCATGGAGCGCAGGCCCTTGCCGAGGTCGTCGAGACCGGCGCCGACGGGAAGGCCGTCCTCGGAGAAGGCGGTCTGGGTGCGGCCGTAGACGATCTGGAGGAAGAGCTCCCTCATCGCGACGTTGATGGCGTCGCAGACGAGGTCGGTGTTCAGGGCCTCGAGGATGGTCTTGCCGGGCAGGATCTCGGCGGCCATGGCGGCCGAGTGCGTCATGCCGGAGCAGCCGATGGTCTCGACCAGGGCCTCCTCGATGATGCCGTCCTTGACGTTGAGGCTCAGCTTGCAGGCGCCCTGCTGGGGTGCGCACCAGCCGATGCCGTGCGTGTAACCGGAGATGTCGGAAATCTCCTTAGCCTGGACCCACTTTCCCTCTTCGGGGATGGGAGCGGGGCCGTGGTATGCGCCCTTGGCGACCGGGCACATGTGCTCCACTTCTGCCGAATACTGCATGCGTCTCCTCTCCATATCGTGCGGTGCCGAGGCTACCTGCCTCGTGACTGGCCGCGTAGAACCGATAGATATTGAAATCATACCGCAACAGCCCTCCCGTAGACGCCCAAGGGGTGAAGCCTGCGCCAGACGTCGTGGTAAAATGACGTGGATGGCGGCCGTCGGTTGGCCGCCTTCTCATCTTCGGAGATGCATCGTGTCCAAGCTCTACCTCATGCGCCATGGCCAGACGGTCTTCAACGTGCGCCACCTCATCCAGGGGTGGTGCGACTCACCTCTCACCGAGCTGGGCATCGAGCAGGCGGAGGCAGCCCGCGACCTGATCGAGGAGCGCGGCATCCGCTTCGACCACGCCTGCTGCTCCACCGCGGAGCGCGCCTGCGATACCTGCGAGATCGTCACGCGCGGCGCGATCCCCTACACGCGGCTCAAGGGCCTGCGCGAGTTCCATTTCGGCGAGCTCGAGGCATGCGACAACAGGACCATCGTCCCGAGCTCGGGCTGCTTCGGCGATACGCTCGTCCCATACGGGGGAGAGGCGGAGGCCGATGTCGCGGCGCGCATGACCGCGACGCTCGCGCAGTTCATGCTGCAGCCGGGATGCGAGAGCGTGCTCGCCGTCTCCCACGGCGGGGCGACCCTCGCGTTCCTCATGAGCTGGAACCACATGAGCCCCGTCAAGGTCGACCGGATCCTCGGCAACTGCGCCGTCTGCGAGCTCGATTTCGACCCCGGGGCGCTGACCTTCTCCTGCGTGGGGATCAGCGACCTGTT
>JAFRWQ010000262.1 GCA_017437925.1 Bacillota bacterium | reverse complement strand
CTTCAGCTTATACGGCGCTCTCGCCGAGTAAAAGGGAGGAAGAGATGTTCAGAAATTTCATCGAAGTGCTCAAGCGGGACCGCTTCCTGCTTCTGCTCCTCATCATATTCATAGTCGAAGGGCCTCTCATGAGGATGATGAACGGAGGAATATCGGGCCTTGTCGACTGGATAGTCGATACACTGCTGATAGTTCCGGCCATCATGATAGGCCTGTCCTTCCACGAGTTCGGCCACGCCAAGGTCGCCCAGCTCTGCGGTGACAACACCCCCGTCTACCAGGGCAGGGTCACCCTCGACCCCAGGGCCCACATAGACCCCATGGGCCTCATATCCCTCGTATTCTTAGGCTTCGGCTGGGGAAGGCCTGTGCGGATCAATCCGCTCAACTTCAGAAACCGCAGAAGGGACGGCATTCTGGTCGGCATCGCTGGAGTCGCAATGAACCTTCTGGTAGCCATTGCCGCCTGCATACTCATAAGGCCTCTGTTCCGCAGCTCCTTCTACAGCAGCGGGATAGGCGACGCCATGGTGCAGGTCCTGCTCAACGTTGTATACATCAACATATACCTGATGATGTTCAATCTGCTGCCCATACCCCCTCTGGACGGCTACGGCCTTGTGGGCGACATATTCAACCTCAGGAACAACAGGACCTATCAGAACCTTTACTACAACAGCAGATACATACTGCTGATGGTGCTTATCTTAAGGCTTCCTTCCACGATCCTTTCGCCCGTCTGCGGCCGCATCATCAATCTTCTGATAAGGACCTTCATTTATTAGAGAGGCAAAACGAGCAAGCTTAAAGCCCGGCAGGACCGGGCTTTTTGTGTGTAATATTTGGCTTTGGAACTTGAAACCGCAGATTAGTTTACAGGAAAACATTTCCCGTAAACCTTGCCGCCAGCTCGGCGTCGGAGGTGATCTTCACGTACTCGCTGCCCCTGTGCTGGTAGAGCTCCCTGCCTTTGGCGGCCAGGATGATGACGGTGCCGGGCTCCGCCTTTTCGATGGCGGTCTTTATGCAGAGCTCCCTGTCGACTATGATCTCCCCCTTGCCGCCGAAGCTCTCAAGGTTCGCCAGCACCTCCTCGGATATCTTCTCGGGGTCATCCATGAAGGGATCCTCTTCGGTGATCCAGGCGTAATCGGCGTATTTCGCGGTTACCCTGGGAAGCTCCACGCGCCTTGAGAGGCCCTTGCCTCCGGGGCAGCCGAAGACTATCTCTATCCTTCTTCCGGGATATTCGTTCCTGCAGGACTCGAAAAGCTTTTCGTAGCTCAGCTCGTTGTGGGCGTAGTCGACAATGACGGTGACGCCTCTGAGCTTATCTTCGTAAAGCTCCATGCGGCCGGCGGCCCTGGCGTTGAGAAGGCCGTCTTTGATCTCTTCAGCGGATATTCCAAGCTCCCTGCATACTATGAAGGCTGCCAGGGCGTTCTCGGCGTTGAAGAGGCCGGGCATTGTTAGGCGAAGCTCCGTCACGGGGGCGAGGGGAGAGGCTACGTTTTCCCTTCCCCAGACCTCGAAGACGGTCATTCCGTCCTCTTTTCTTATATTTCTTGCGGCGTACAGGGCCTTTTCACCCAGTACTTCGTCATTGCCCAGAGGGGAATAGAAGATGATCTTTTCGCAGGGCGATGCTTTGGCCGCGGCAACTATCCTCTCCGCCTCTTCGCTGTCCAGGTTCACCATGGCGGTCCTGCACATATCGAAGATGCGAAGCTTCGATTCGAGGTAATCCTCCATGTCGGGGTGCTCGAGATCGCCTATGTGGTCGCTTCCGAAGTTGAGGAAGGCCCCTATGGCGAATTCCAGGCCGTAGCAGCGGTCGTACTTGAGGGCCTGGGACGATACCTCCATGCCCATGGCGAAGACCTCGCTCTCCGCGGCGTTTTTGAACCTTTCCGCCAGCTCCGGAGCCTCGGGGGTCGTCAGGTGGGATTCGTAGAGTATCTTT
>JAFRWQ010000261.1 GCA_017437925.1 Bacillota bacterium | reverse complement strand
GGCCTCGATCGTCCTCGCCAAGGGGGTCGAGGGCACCGAGGAGCTCAAAAAGGAGATCCAGGACTACGTCAAGCAGCACACCGCGCCTTACAAGTATCCCAGGCTCGTGGTCTTCAGGGACAGCCTGCCCAAGACCATAAGCGGCAAGATCCAGAGGAGCAAGCTCTAAGAAATATAGTATTGATATAATATAAACGGGAGAATTTGGCTGAAAACACATAATATTATTCTATTTTTAGTTTGACAAAACACATCCTTTGAGATATAGTATCGAAGTGTTAAAGGCATTGACGAAGAGAGCTTAAGACAGGCGATCCCACAGAGAGCCGGGGCGGATGAGAGCCGGCGGAGAGTCCCTTAAGACTGTAGCTTCCGAGCCGGAAGGAAGAAAGCGCTGAGGCGCAAGTAGAGCCTTCCCGTGACTGCCGCGTAAGGGCATAAGGGTTGCTGGACCCTGAGGGGCATGCTTTATGCATGCAATTTGAGTGGTACCGCGGGCAATTATCGCTCGTCTCAAAGGCATAACTTTGGGACGGGCTTTTTAGTATCGCCGGCAGGATGCCGAAAAGCTCCTCCCGTCAGACTGAAGGAGAATAAAAATGTCACCAATGACAGGCCTGGATGGAAAGATCCGTGAAATGGCGGGCCGCATCAAAGAGCTGAGGGAGATCCAGGGCTTCACCCAGGAGGAGATGGCGAGAAAGACCGAGGTCACCCTCGAGGAATACCGGCGCAACGAGTCGGGGCAGGGCGATCTGCATTTCGCCTTCCTCTACAGATGCGCAGCTGAGCTCAACGTCAACGTCACAGACATCATCGAGGGCTACAGCCCCAAGCTCAAATCCTATGCCCTGACCAGAAAGGGCACGGCCCAGGAGGTCAACACCGCCCACGGCATGACCTACTACAACATGGCCTACGCCTTCCAGAACAGGATAGCGGAGCCCCTGTACGTAAAGGTGCTTTTCGACGAGAAGGCTGCAGCCTCCGACATCGAGCTCACCACCCACTCCGGCCAGGAGTGCGACATAGTCATCTCGGGCAACCTGATGGTCCAGGTGGGAGAGCACAAGGAGATACTGGGTCCCGGCGACTCAATGTACTACGACAGCGGCACTCCCCACGGCATGGTCGCGGTCAACGGAAAGGACTGCGAGTTCTACGCCATAGTGCTGAACCCCGAAGGGGAGCCTATACCGGAGCTCCAGCCTGTCAGGGCCGAAGAGGACAAGTCCGCCGTCGTAAGGAGGGACGACAGCGACCGCATCTACAGGAACTACATAGACGTCACCGAGAACGAGAACGGTACTCCCACCTCCATCACCTTTAAAAACACCGAGCATTTCAACTTCGCCTTCGACCTGGTCGATGCCATGGCGAAGAAGGATCCGGACAAGCTGGCCATGCTCCACGTGTCGAAGGATATGACAGAGAGGCGCTTCAGCTTCAGGGACATGAGCTCCTGGTCGAGCAGGGCCGCCAACTACTTCAAGGCCATAGGCATAAGAAGGGGCGACCGGGTCATGCTGGTCTTAAAGAGGCACTACCAGTTCTGGTTCGCGATGCTGGGCCTCAACAAGCTGGGGGCCATAGCGATACCGGCGACCAGCCAGCTGCAGGCCCACGACTTCGAGTACCGCTTCAACGCGGCGGGAGTGAGCGCCATCATAGCGACAGCCGATGACGGAGTCCCCGAAAGGATAGACGAAGCCGCGTCCCTCTGCCCGGTTTTAAGGCACAAGATCATAGTGAACGGCCAAAGGGAAGGCTGGAGGAGCTTCGACGAAGAGATAGAGATGTACCGCAGCCACTTCGAGAGGGGAAAGGATTCCCCCGGCGGAGACGATCTCATGCTCATGTTCTTCACCTCCGGCACCTCGGGCTATCCCAAGATCGCGGCTCACGACTACAAATATGCCCTGGGACATTTCCACACCGCCCGCTACTGGCACAATGTGGACCCGGAGGGCCTTCACTTCACCATATCGGACACCGGCTGGGCCAAGGCAATGTGGGGCAAGCTCTACGGCCAGTGGCTCTGCGAGGCGGCGACCTTCGTCTACGATTTCGACCGCTTCGACGCCTCGGTCATACTGCCGATGTTCAAGAGATACAACATCACCAGCTT
>JAFRWQ010000260.1 GCA_017437925.1 Bacillota bacterium | reverse complement strand
TTTTCAAGTACTTCAAGGTACTCGTCCAGGGGATGGAGGCCCTCTCCCCACACGAGCCTTCCTTCCGGCCTTCCGTCGGTAAAGTGGATGTGGACCAGGTCGTCTCCGAAGATGTCGAACCACTGATCGAGGGTCTCGCCGGCTGTCCTCGCGGAGCAGACGTCGAGGCAGGCCTTGATATTGGGGCTTCCGACCTCCGAGATCAGGTCTTTGAGCTCCTCAGCGGTATTGATCACGAAGGACTGGTCGGGGGTGAGGGTCTCGACGGCGAGCATCACGCCCTCTTCTTCGGCTGTCTTTGCGATCTCGTTTAAGGCTTTGAGAGCCTGAGATCTCGCGAATTCTTTACCTTTGTCGTAAAGCCCTCCCGCGCAGCTTATGACCGCGATGGGGGCTCCCAGCTCCCTTGCCGCCTTTATCCCGTTCTTAAAGTACGAGACGCTCTTTTCCCAAACCTCGGGGACAGCGCAGCAGAGGGTGAAGGGATAGGAAACGCTTTCTATCAGCAGGGCCGATATCCTAAGGCCCCTCTCTTCAAAGGCCTTTTTCACGGGACCGCAGTCCTGATACCCTTCCCAGCCCAACAGGAAGTGGGGAGAGCCCGCCCAGAACTCGATGCTTTTCATCCCCAGGCTGTGCTGGGTATCCAGGAAATCCTCAAGGGTGTAGAGCCTCCAGTGGAGGTTCGCAGGGGATATCCTGCTCTTTTCTGTCTTTGCCATGGCTGCGCCTTTCTTTGATGCCGCGGGTCTTTGTGACCCCGCCGCGGTCTGTCGCAATTTCAAATTGAACGGCGGGACCCGATGCGATATAATTAAATATAGACTTATTAACTGAAAGAGGACCTATGATATGTTTGGAAGAAGACCGGACGGAAGAAGGGTCAGGGGCATAGACCCGGTGATCAGGATCACAGCCTACGTTATGCCCATGCGCTGCGACGCCCAGGTGTTCCTGAAGCACAGGGCGGATCTTGAGATCATCTCCGATTACATAAAGCGCCAGAAGAGGGAAAAGGGAGAGAAGATCTCCGTCATGCAGCTTCTGGTCGCGGCCTACGTGCGGGCGGTCAGCGCCAATCCCGAAGTCAACCGCTTCATAATGAACAAGCAGCTCTTCGCGAGGAACAACTGCTCCTGCGCCTTTACCATACTCAAGGATCCCGAAAACATCGACGCGGGCGAGGCAGTGGTCAAGATCAAGTTCGACCTGAGCGACACCATATACGACGTGCGCGACAGGATGAGCGCCGCCGTCGCGGCCAACAGAGGGGACCAGCCCGCCGGCTTCGTGGACAAGTTCCTGAACGGCCTCTTCGCCGTGCCCGGCCTTGCCACCGCTGCCGTCGCCTTGGTGAAGTTCCTGGACCGCTACGGCCTTGCACCCGGCATATTGATGGAGGAGCTCCCCTTCTACGTGGGCATGTACATCACCAACACCGCATCCATAGGCCTTCACGACGTCAACCACCACCTGTACAACTGGGGCAACGTGGGCCTCTTCCTGGGCATGGGAGTGCCCGAGAAGATTGCCGTCGTCGAAAACGGAGAGACCAGGATGAAGCGCTTTCTTCCCATAGGCATCACAGCCGACGAGAGGGTCTGTTCGGGCGCCCACTACGCCCGCCTTCTGGGCGATTTCAAAAAGTATCTGGAGCACCCCGAGCTTTTGGAGCAGCCTCCCGAGACGGTCCGCTTCGACCAGGGCCTGGAATACCACGAGCCCAAGCCTCAGAAGGTCTCGTATTCAGATAATTAGGACCTGAAAAAGCCTGACCGCAGGTCTCATCCCCGGTTCTTCAGATCGTCATTCCTTTCTTCCGCAGAGGAATTTGGAGGGGCCTCCGTCGTACACGCTGATGGGAATGCCTCTCATCTCCTCGTTGAACGGTGCGGCCCTGCCTTCCATCACCGCCTTCGCCCCTTCGATCAGGGCGGGGATCACCGACTTATCGACGCAGAGCTTTCCGTGGGAGGGATAAACCGAGTCGAACTCGTCTCCCCTCTCCATCAGGTGCTCAAGACCCGCCGGGTAGACCTTCATGCAGCGGGTCGGGCCGAACATGAATATGCGGCCGCCCTCCTGCACCGGATCTCCGCCGATGACGCAGCGCTGCTCTTTATCGAGCAGGGTGATGCTTCCCGGAGTGTGGCCGGGCACGTGGATGACCTCGAGCTGCCTTCCGCCCAGGTCTATGACGCTGCCGTCCCAGACCGGAATTATCTCGCCCCCGTGGGAGGGATCCGCGTAATAGGCCGCGGCCTCCGAAGGATGCATGTAAAAGCTCTCAAAGGCGCCGTTTCCGCCCACGTGGTCTCTGTCCGCGTGGGTGTTTATGAGTTCAAGGGGAAGGTCTGTCAGGGTCCTAACCGCTTCGATGACGTCGATGTCTCCGAAGCCGGTGTCGATGACCAGGGCTTTTTCGCTTCCGGCGGCGACGAATATCCTCACGCCCCCGTCCTCCACGGCCCAGGTGTTATCGTACATTTTCAGGGTCTTGTATTCCATGGCTTTCTCCTTTCTTTAAGGTGATAAGTCTTAATGTATCTCCCAGACCACGGTGACGCTGTCCGAGACCTCTATGTCGTCGGGCTCGATGTCCATAGCGTAGCTCTCTTCGGCGCAGTCGTTCCCCATGGACTTGGCCATCAGAGACCTGTTCATGACGGGAGCCTCAAAGCGCACCTGGCCCCAGGAATAGTCGATGTCGATTATCTCTCCCAGGCTCACCCCGGCTGCTTTGCTGAGGACCTCGGCCTTTTCTTTCGCGTCGCTCACCGCCCTGCCCAAAAGCTCGTTTTTGGCCGCCTCTTCGTCCTTTACGGTGTAGCTGAGCCTGAACTCGGGATCCACGGGACAGCGGGCCAGGGCGTAGAGTATCTTTCCCAGCCTGTCGTTGTCGGAAGGGAACTCCAGCTTCATGGTCTGGTTAAAGCGGTAGCCGGTGAAGCGCTGCTTCCAGACGCCCTCCTCCTGATAGCCCTCGTATTCGGCGTCGACGCTGAAGTTGAGGGTCTTGAGGTCGCTGCTCTTAAAACCGAAGCTCAGCAGCACTTCCTTGAGGACCTCCGAGTCCTCTGAGGCCTTTTTCAGGGCCTCTGCATATTCCTTGTAAAGGCCGTGCAGGATCAGGCTTATTCTTGTCGTGTCGGGCCTGAGTCTCAGCATGCCTTTTCCCGTTACTCTTAAACTTCGCATTTTTCCTTCCTTTCCCTGTTTTATTCTTCAAGGATCGCGTCGAGCATCTCCAGCTCGTCGATCCAGTCCTTATCAAGGGTGTCCAGCTTTACGGTCTCTTTTCCCCATCTGCTCTCGAGCCTGGCCTTGATCTTCCGCTTTTTGCCGCGGGTGTCTTTGGCGGTGATGTCGGCTTTTCCGCCGAAGAGGGATACCGAAACGTCTATATCGGTGAAGCCTCCGGCCGAGAGGGACCTTATTATGATCTGCTTAAACTCTGCTTTGGTCATTTTTACCTTCTTTCGCGCATACGCTGCGCAGCTCGGTGTAGCGCACTTCTTTGGCGGGATAGTTGGAGTTCATAAGGGAGATCCGGTCCACGCGGGTCCTGAAGGGTTCGGGAAGAATGCTTTCCCGGACAGCCTTATCGCCGATATGCATATCCCTTGCCAGGGTGATGTGGGGCCTGAAGCGTTTGGCGTCGGTCCTTATGCCTTCGGCCTTAAGGGCCTTCACCAGGTCTTTTTGAAGCTTCATCAGGGCCGGGTCTTCCTTAAGGCCTATCCACCATATCTCGCCGTCACGGGCGAAAAAACCGGTCCTGTCAAATTCCGGCTCAAGGCTTGGAAATTCAACGCTTTCCATGGCTTTTACGATCGCGGGGAGATCGTCTTTTGAGGCCTCTCCGATGAAGGCCAGGGTAAGGTGGAAGTTCTCCTTCGGGGAGAATCTGCCCTTTCCGTAAGCCCTGAGCCTTTTCTGCGCCGCCAGTATGCTTTCTTTTGTCTTTTCGTCAAAGTTTAACGCGATGAAAAGCCTCATGGTCTACCTCAGAAAACGCCTCACGTCTTCGGCCTTTACCCCGGGCAGAAGGCCGCAGATGTGGCTCAGCACCCTTTCGTAAGACTCTTTTGGCTCGCGGCCGTACATACGGGCGATGAAGTCCTCCCCCATGAAGCGCTCGGGTGTGGAATACTCAGCTATGCCCCAGCCGTAGCGGTTCCCCAGGCGGTCGGTCAGGTAGCCGAAATCGGAGATCACGACGAAGCAGCGGGCCTGGAGGCGGTTCACGCAGGTGTCGAAGCCCTTCCTTCCCCCTTTGCCGTAGCCTCCCGCGGTCTTGAGTTCCTTTGATAGTATGGGGCCTTTGGTATCTATAAGGTCGAAGAGGTACTTGTCCCTGTATTCCGCGAAGCCGTCATTGTAAAAGCCTTCGAAATCGTAGCCGTCGCGCCTGAAATTGGCCAGGTCGAGGAACCAGTCCCGGCTGACGAAGGCCGCCTTCTTCTCGAAGAACTTGCCGTAGGCGCAGCCGGTCTCCCTGATGACGGGGCCCTTCCACTCCCAGATGCCCTCTTCGTCGTCGGAAAACCAGACCTTAGGGTCCGCGTGCTCCTCTATGGAAAAGCCGGGCAGGGAGTTTTCGAAGTACGGAAGAAAACCGTACTCCTCCACCGCTTCGGTGAGATCTTTCATGCCGCTTATCTTAAAATCGAATCTCATAATTGCCTGCAAAGCCTGAAATTCCGGGGCTTATCAGCTCTGGCCGCCCGACGCGGACGAAGACGAGGACGACGAAGCAGACGCCTCCCTGTCCCTTATCATGTGCTGCAGGGTCACCAGAATGGTGATGACCTCCGGCTCGAATTCGGGCCTGTATATGTCTATGCAGTATTTGTCGTGGATGGACAGCATCTTCTGGCCTATGACCGCGATGACTCCGCCCTTTTCATCGTAAAGCTCGAAATTAAGGCCCAGTATGTTCCCCCTCAGCTGCCAGCCCAGGCCCTCGATGTTGATTATGTCCTTTATGAGGTGGAGGAGCTCACTGGAGAGCTCAAAGGAAAAGCCGTCAGCCATGGTGACGAAGTGGCGCTGACGGATCGAAAAGAACTTCCGCTCGATGTGG
>JAFRWQ010000259.1 GCA_017437925.1 Bacillota bacterium | reverse complement strand
TATATTAACACAAATGTTCTAATGATACATTCCATAATTTAAGAAGGTCATTATTCTTAAAGAAAATCAATTGTGTAAAACATAAACAAAATATTGTAATGTTGCATAAATGTTGAAAAGAGACTAGGTACAAGGTATAATGTTAACAGAAGAACACGACGGCTTTAGAAGACTTATATTTGTTTAATAAGCTTATGGAGGCAGATTTCAATGGCTAGAAATAAAATGACCGTATGTAAAACATGTGGGGCAGAGATTGCAAAATCCGCAAAGAGTTGTCCGAATTGCGGAGCCAAAATCAAGCGGCCGATATATAAACGGTTTTGGTTCTGGATCATCGTTATTGCATTAATCGCATCAGTAGGAGGACGTTCCGGTGACAAAGCCGGAAGAATATCAGGCTCTGTTGAAATAAAACCACAGGAAAGTGTAAGTCAACCTGCTAAAGACACAAAAGCTTCAGAGAATAGCACGACAACAATTGGATCTACAACACCGGAAAAAGAAAAAACACCGGAGAAGACAGAACCTGTAAAGGAAAAAGAGGAAGATAAGGTACCTTTAGAATACAGAAATGCATTGAAAAAAGCAGAGTCATATAGTTCTATTTTTCATATGTCAAAACAAGGTTTATATGACCAGTTGACCTCTGAATATGGTGAAAAATTCCCTGAAGAAGCAGCTAAATATGCTATAGAGAACCTTAAAGCAGACTACAATCAAAATGCGCTTAAAAAGGCGGAATCGTACAGTGATTCAATGCATATGTCAAAGAAGGGGATATATGATCAGCTGATTTCTGAATATGGCGAAAAGTTTACAAAAGAAGAAGCTCAATATGCTGTAGACAACTTAGAAGCAGATTATAAGGAAAATGCCCTGGCAAAAGCCAAGAGTTATCTTGAGTTAATGAATATGTCTAAAAAGGCAATTTATGATCAATTGATATCCGATTATGGTGAGAAATTCACAAAGGAAGAAGCTCAATATGCAATTGATAATCTTGAATAGTATTAAAAGTAATTCTCCTTAAGTCTATAAAATACAGTTAAACACAGGAGATGACATGATTCCGCTCCTGTGTTTTTTTATTGCGAACAGTTATATGATCATGTTCCTGCAGGGCCTTTCGCGCCTTTAAATATGGCTGTTTTCAATTGACGAATTATGATATACTGTATTATCTATGGGCAGTATGCCTGCCCGCAGGGATAGTCCTGAGGAGAATCGCCTTATGAAAAAGCTATTCATACAGAACGTACTGGCGCCCTATATCACCCCCGATCTCATAGTCATGGTGATACTTAGCCTGCTGGTGCTTAAGAACAGCCTGATACTGGGGCTCATCTGCCTAGCCGCCTGCTGCATCATCGTGCTCTACCACATGTCCCTCACCGACAGGGTGGTCCTGCCCAAGGTGCTCGAATACGAAGCCCAGCTGCTGCAGGACAACGACCAGATCATGTCCACCTTAAAGAACAGCGAGAACATCGCCCTCTGCGCCATCGACGCCTCGGGAAGCCTGGTCTGGCAGAATGTACGCTTCAGCCGGCTGCAGGAGGGCGGAAGCCCGGTGGAAGAGGTCCTGACCAACGAAAAGCTGGCCGAGATCTTCTCGGGCGAAAAGAGCGTTGAACTCAATATAGACTGGAACGACAGGCATTACAAGGTCAACAGTACCCAGGTGGGAGGGACCTCCCCAAGAAGGCTTCTGATCTGGAACGACATCACCGCAGCCGAAGAGATCAGAAAGCTCTACCTGGACAGCAGGTCCTGCTGCGCCTACATCAGCGTCGACAATTACGACGAGATAATTGCGGACACTCCGACCGAGGAGCAGTCCTCAGTCGAAGCCGCCATAGACCGCTGCATCAGGAGCTGGGCCGGCGAGATGAAAGCTTCGGTCGCCCGATTCCGCAGCGGAAACTACATGTGCATATTCGAGCAGCGCTTCATGGACGGTTTAAGAGAAGGACGATTCAAGATCTTAAACGACATGCACGAGGTGGTATCGGGCGCGGATTTCCCGACCTCCCTTTCCATAGGCGTTGCCTGCGACAGCGCGGATCTTGACGAGCTTCAGAGCGAAGCGAGGCAGGCCATGGAGCTGGCAAGGGGAAGGGGCGGCGACCAGGCCGTCATCAGAAGGGCCAGCGGGGACAACGAGTATTACGGAGGAGCCCTGCCCACCGTCGAAAAGAGGAACAAGGGCAAGTCCCGCATGGTGGCTCACGCTTTGCTTCAGCAGATGCAGACCGCGGACCGCATAGTCATAATGGGCCACTCCCGCCCCGACATGGACGCCATAGGTTCCGCCATAGGCCTCTGCCACCTGGCCGAAGCCGCGAACAAGGAAGCCTGCATAGTCTTAAACAGCGTGGGAGACGCCATACAGCAGATCTACGACGCCGCGGCGGCCTTAGACCGCTACAATTTCGTCACCCAGGACCAGATAGGCCCAAGGATGACAGAGGACACCCTCCTCATCATCACCGACTGCCACGCCGCCTTCATGACAGAAGCCCCGGACCTTGTGAGCAAGGCCCAAAGGATAGTCATAATAGACCACCACAGAAGGACCAAGGGCGCCATAGACAACGCTACTCTGGTCCACACCGAGGTCTACGCCTCTTCCGCCAGCGAGCTGGTGACCGAGCTGCTCCAGTACTCGGGAAGAAAGGGTATAGACCGCTTCGCGGCCAACGCGCTTTTGGCCGGCATCACCGTTGACACCAAGAACTTCACCGTCAACACCGGCGTCAGGACCTTCGAGGCCGCCGCCTGGCTCAGGCGCAACGGAGCCGACGGGGCCGAGGTCAAGAAGTATTTCAAGCTGCCCCTGGACTTCGTGCAGAAGAAGTACAACATCATAGCCAGCGCCGAGATCCTGGACGGAGGAGTCGCGGTCGCCTACACCAGGGAGAGCGACGAATCCATGCAGGTGCTGACGGCCCAGGCAGCGGACGAGCTTTTGGAGATGCAGGGAGTGAGGGCTGCCTTCGCCGCGGGAAGAGGCGCCAGAGGCACCAACATCTCCGCTAGAGCCTCGGGCCAGATAAACGTCCAGACCATAATGGAAAAGCTGGGCGGAGGAGGCCACATGAACGTGGCCGCGGCTCAGGTCCAGGACAGCCCCGAGGAAGCAATACAAAAGGTCGTCCAGATCTTAAGAGAAGAAGAGATAGTATCGTAAACAGGGCGCTCGGCCCGGAAAAGAGGTAAAAAAATGCAGGTCATATTGCTTAAAGACTTAAAGGGGAGCGGCAAGGCCGGAGAGGTCGTAAAGGTAAGCGACGGCTATGCCCGCAATCTCCTCATCCCCAAGAAGATAGCCATGGAGGCGACCGAGGCGAATCTTAAGGTCCTGGAAAGAAAGAGGGCCGAGATCGAAGCCCAAAGGGCCCTGGACCTTGCCACCGCCATGGATCTTAAGGCTAAGCTCGAGGAAGCAAAGGGCGTGGACCTTGAGGTAAAAGCCGGCGAGAACGGCAGGCTTTTCGGCGCCATCACCTCCCAGGACATAGCCGACGCCTTCGAAAAGCAGTATTTCATCAAGCTCGACAAGAAGAAGATCGTCCTTGAGAGCCCCATCAAGCAGACCGGGTCCCACGACGTGGAATTCAAGCTCTATCAGGGCGTCAGCGCCAAAGTCAAAGTCAACGTCACCGCGAGAAAATAGGCCGGAGGAAGAACCATGCCCGCAAACAGGCAGACGGAAAGGATACCGCCCCACAGCGACGACGCAGAAAAGAGCGTCCTGGGCTCCATCCTCATGGACAAGGACGTGCTCTTTGACGTGTCCGAGATCTTAAAAGAGGACGATTTTTACCCGGCCTCCCATCAGGAGATATACAGGGCGATGATGGAGCTCTTCCAAAGGGGAGAGCCCGTTGACATACTCACGGTCACCGAGTGCCTGAGCAGGAGGGGAAGCCTTGAAGCGGTGGGCGGAAGGGCCTATGTCGCCATGCTCTCGACCTCTGTCCCGACCACGGCCAACGCCTCCCAGTACGCCCGCATGGTGGCTGAAAAGGCTGTCTTAAGAAAGCTCATCAACGCCTCGGGCAAGATCACCGAGGAAGCCTTCAGCGAAAAGCTGGACAGCAGGGACGTACTCGACAGCGCAGAAAAGACCATACTCGAGATCGCAAAGAGCAGCAGGGCTTCCGACTACGTGAGCGTGGAAAACGTCATGAGGAGGAACCTGGACCAGATAAGGGAAGCAGAAGCAAGGGGAGGGGGCCTCGCCGGCCTTTCCACCGGCTATGCGGAGCTTGATAAGCTGACAACGGGCCTTAAGCCTGCGGATCTCGTGATCATAGCGGCCCGTCCCTCCATGGGGAAGACCTCGCTGGGCCTTAACATCGCCTTAAACGCCGCGACCAAGAGCCACGCCAGGGTCGTCATATTCTCCCTCGAAATGCCCGACACGGGCCTGGGCCTCAGGCTCCTCGCCCAGGAGGCAAGAGTCGACCTTAAGAAGCTTCAGACCGGAGATCTCAACGCCGAAGAGTGGAACGACATCAACAAGGCGGCCGAGAAGATCTCAAGGGCCGACATGATAATCGACCAGTCCACCGGCATAGGCGTCATGGACATGCGCAACAAGTGCCGTCGCATCAGCGCCGAAAAGAAGATAGACCTGATAGTCATAGACTACATGCAGCTGATGGAAAGCGACGGCAAGGTGGAGAGCAGGCAGCTGGAGATGGCCCAGATCTCAAGGTATCTCAAGCAGCTGGCGAGGGAGATGGAGTGCCCCGTCATCGCCATGTCCCAGCTCTCGAGAGCCGCCGAAAAGCGCTCCGGAGAAAACAGGCCCATGCTTTCCGACCTTCGCGACTCGGGCGCCATAGAGCAGGACGCCGACATGGTCCTCTTCATATACAGGGCCGACTACTACAAGGCCCCCACCGAAACAAAGGACAACCTGAGCGAGATCATAGTCGCTAAAAACAGAAACGGCGAGACCGGGTCCGCCATCCTGACCTGGCTGCCCCAGTACACCAGATTCGCCAACAGAGCCTTCGGAGACGTGCCGGCAGGGCCCGGACAGTAAAAAGCGATGAATTTTACCAAGAGGAGCATATCCCAGTACATACTTTTCGACACCGACGTCGAAAACATATTCATTTCGGAGTACATGCCCAAGGCCCCCGAGAACTGCGTCAAGGCCTACCTGATGGGCCTGATGTACGCCCGCATGGGCCAGTCCGCGGACGACGCCGTCCTGGCGAGGAGCCTGGGGCTGAGCCCATCCGAACTCACCGACTGCTGGCGCTACTGGGAGGACGAGGGCCTTCTTATACGCCGCATGGGAAGCGAAGGAGTTGAGCTGGAGTTCGTCAGCATAAGGGAGCAGGCCTTCGGCCTTCCCGAGGCAGCGTCCGAAGAACCTAAAGCGAGGATCCTGGGCGACGCCGAGGCAAAGAAGCTCTATTCTTCCATAGAGACCCTGACCGGGTCCCTGCTCTCGGCCCAGGACATAGAAGAGATAGGGACCTGGGTCCTAAGCTACGGCATGAGCCCCTCCTTCATAATGGCGGGCTACGACTACAGCCGCGAAAAGGGCAGAAGCACGGCCTGCCGCTACGTGGGCAAGATCTTAAAAGACTGGAAGGCCATGGGTCTTTCCACCGAAGAGGACGTGCGCGAATACCTATCCGACATGGACCGCCACTACGAGCTCTACCGCAAGGTCTTCAGAGCCCTTGGCTTTAAATACAATCCCACCCTGGAGCAGAAAAGACTCATGGACAGCTGGACCGACGAGCTGGGCTTTTCAGCCGAAAAGATACTGGAAGCCTGCGCAAAGACCGTCAGCATCTCCAATCCCAACATAAAATACGTGGATTCGGTGCTGAGAGGCTGGAGCGAAGAGGCGAAAAAGCCCCAAAAGGCCGCCTCAAAGACCGACCTCATAGCCCGGGTCATGGAGCTGTATAAAAAAGACAGAGAAGAAAACGAGAAAAAGACCAGCGAGCAGAGGGCCCGCATATACAAAGAGATCCCCAGAGTCGAAGCGATCGAAGGCGAGATGAAGGAGGCGAGCTACAGGCTCTCAAGGGCCCTTTTCACCGCAGGAGGCGAAAAGCTGGCCGAAGCCCAGAGAAAAAAGCTCAAGGAGCTCACCGACGAGAGATCTTCCCTTCTTAAGGCGGCCGGCTACAGCGAAAACGCCGTCGACAGGATATACACCTGCAGCAGATGCAGGGATACGGGGCTTTTGGAGGACGACTCCCGCTGCCCCTGCTTTGACGAAAAGCTGGCCCTGGTCCAAAGCGGACTGCTTGAATGATACCGAAAGGCGCCGATGTCTTCTGATAAAGACGGAAAAAAGATCAATAAGGAAAAGGCATACAAAGAGGCAAAACAGCACATACGCCAGCAGGCAAAGGAGAGCCGCAGAAAGCTGGGCGAGCTCATGGGCCAGGACAGCCTTGAGGAGACTTTAAGGAACCAGTCCGAAAAGCGCCGCGAGGAAAGGCTGGCGAGAAGAAGGCAGAGGAACCTGGCCGTTGAAGACGGCGAGGTCCTTACGGCCTATAAAGCCAGGGCATCCCTTCAGGGAAAGAGCACCCGCCGCTACGGCGAGGGCTTCTTCCGCAGAGCCTACAGGCTGGTAAAAAGCCTTGCCGCTGTGAGAAAGCGCATGGCGGGGGACGAGCTCATCACCAACGAAAAGCGGAGAGAAGCCTACATGGCGGTGATCAACGACTGCGCGAGCCCCATCACCGGGGCCTTCAGCAGGGCCGTCGAGACCTTCTGGAACTTCATCTCGGGGCTCGGCAGGGACTGCTGGGACTTCTTCCTGTACATATGCGACCAGGTCATAGCCGCGGCCTATTACCTCAAGAGCTTCCTCTGGCTCATCTGGGACTGGTTCTGGGAGCTGCGCTTTTGGATAGACATGCACAAGAGGGCGGTCTTCCAGGTCTTCGCGAGCCTCGTGTGCCTGGGCATGCTGACCGCTGTCTTTGTAAGCTCCCTCGTGGGCTACGAGTACAGCTACTACGGCAAGACCTTAGGCATAGCAAGAAGCAAGGAGGACGTCTACAAGACCATCGAGGTATTGGGCGACAAGCTCTCCACCGCGACGGGAGCCAACGTATCCCTGGACGTCGAAAGGGACATAGAGTTTAAAAAGCTCATAGGTTTTGAGCTGGACCTCGACTCCCCCGACGACATACTGGATACCCTCACCTACATGAAGGACATACAGGTAAGGGCCTACGCCGTGGTCATAGACGGGGCCGAGACCGTGGTCCTTGAAGATGAAGAAAGCGCCTGGTCCATGCTCGACACCATCAAGACCGACTATCTGGTGGGGCGCCTCGACACCGAGTACGTGGACGTGAGCTTTGAAGAGAACGTTGAGGTAAACGAGGTCAGCGTGGTCCTTGGAGACATATGGAACGCCGCTTCCGCCCGCCGCTACCTTGAGACCGGCAGCGTCAACACCGTCCCCCTGGCGGATGACGCTCCCAAGCTCACCATACTCACCACCGAGCTTTACACCTACTACGAGAGCATCAACTACGGCACCAGCTACATCAAGAACAGCAGCATGTACACCGACGAGACCGAGCTGGTCAGCGCCGGACAGTACGGAAGGCAGGAGAACATTGTCCGCATCACCAGGCGCAACGGAGACGAGATCTCAAGGGATCTGGTGTCCAGCGAAAGGGTGCAGGAGCCGGTGGACGAGGTCTACTACAAGGGTACCAAGAAGGTGCCCGTAAGGTCCGGGACCGGGACCTTCGCCTACCCGATGCGCACCTACACCATCACCTCGCGCTTCGGCATGCGCTGGGGCAAGATGCATACGGGCGTCGACTTCGCTGCGGCCTGGGGCACCAAGATCTACGCCGCCGACGGCGGCACCGTCACCTTCGCCGGCTGGAAGGGCGGCTACGGACAGCTGGTCATAATCGATCACGGAGGCTTCTACCAGACCTACTACGCCCACTGCAGCGAGATGCTGGTGAGCGAGGGCGACGAGGTCTATCAGGGCCAGAACATAGCCCTGGTGGGAAGCACCGGCAACAGCACCGGCCCCCACCTGCACTTCGAGGTCAGGTACAAGGGCGATCCCTACAACCCGCTGGATTACTTGTAGGGCGCAAACAGTCAGTTTTCCCGCATGAGCGGGCTTGAAGATAACGGTCAAACACCGAAAGGAGCATCAATGGAAAGATATATCGGAACCGTATCAAGGGGCGTCAGGGCGCCCATCATAAGAGAGGGAGACGACATAGTCGCGATCGTCGCCGACTGCGTGCTTAAAGCCTCAAAGGCCCACGGCATCGAGGTAAGGGACAGGGACGTGGTCGCAGTCACCGAATCGGTGGTCGCAAGGGCCCAGGGCAACTACGCGGGGATCGCCGACATCGCGGCCGACGTAAAGGCCAAGTTCCCCGGGGGCACCGTGGGGCTCATCTTCCCCATACTTTCGCGCAACCGCTTCGCCATGTGCCTTAAGGGCATAGCCGGGGGCGTGAAGAAGATATATCTGATGCTCAGCTACCCCTCCGACGAGGTGGGCAATCACCTGATCAGCCTGGACAAGATCGACGAAGCGGGGGTCAATCCCTACACCGACGTACTGAGCGAGGCGAAGTTCAGGGAGCTCTTCGGCTACGAGAAGCACCGCTTCACCGGAGTCGACTACATAGAGTATTACAAGGACCTCATCAGGTCCCAGGGCTGCGAAGCCGAGATCATCCTGGCCAACGACTGCAGGGCGATACTTGATCACACAAAGAACGTCATCTGCTGCGACATCCACACCAGGGAGAGGAACAAGAGGCTGCTTAAGGCGGCGGGAGCCGAAAAGGTCCTGGGCCTTGACGACATACTCTCGTCCCCCGTGAACGGAAGCGGCTACAACGAGGATTACGGGCTTTTGGGAAGCAACAAGGCGACCGAAGAGTCGGTAAAGCTTTTCCCAAGGGACTGCGGGCCCGTGGTCGAGGGTATAGCGAAGAAGCTCTACGAAGCCACAGGAAAGCACGTGGAGGTCATGGTATACGGCGACGGAGCCTTTAAGGACCCCGTGGGCAAGATCTGGGAGCTGGCAGACCCCGTGGTCTCCCCCGCCTACACCGAAGGGCTCGAGGGCCTTCCCAACGAGCTCAAGATGAAGTACCTGGCGGACAACGAATTCGCGGGCCTTTCGGGCGAAGCTCTGAAGAACGCCATCTCCGAAGCCATAAAGAAGAAGGATGCGGATCTTAAGGGAAAGATGGCCTCTGAAGGCACCACCCCCAGAAGGCTCACCGACCTGCTGGGCTCCCTCTGCGACCTGACCTCGGGCAGCGGAGACAAGGGCACCCCCATAGTCTGGATCCAGGGCTACTTCGATAATTTCACCACCGAGTAATGCATGGGCCTGCCGCAGCTGAGCGGGCAGGTCCGGCGCCGGACAAAAGCCGAACGGATCAAACCGGCTGAAGGCTGAAAAGCCTTGAAGTTTCAGGGGTTTGAATACAAAGCATGCGTTATATAACGCATGCTTTTGTTTTGCGCGGGGGAGCGGCGACTGACTCCCCGTCAGGACCTTTCGCGATAATAAGCAAAACAAAGGAGAGCCCGTTTGCGCAGGCTCTCCGTATTTGCGGGATCGCTGTTTAAGCGTGTCCGGATCTCTTCCTACTCGTGAGGAATGATCTTGCCGCCTTCCCACTTGGTAACGCAGAGGGAGCAGCTGATGTCGCCGGTGACGTTGAGGCAGGTACGTCCCATATCGAAGAGACGGTCGATGCCGTAGATGATCATTATCATGTTGACGTCTATGCCCATTGCGGTGAGCACCATGGCCAGCATGATCATGCCGGCGCCGGGGGTACCAGCGGTTCCTATGGAGGCGATGGTCGCGGTTACGACTATGACCACCATCTGGGAGAGGGTCAGGTGCATTCCTGCGCAGGTGGCGAGGAAGATGGTCGCAACGCACTGATAGATGGCGGTTCCGTCCATGTTGATGGTGGCGCCGAGAGGCAGTACGAAGGCCGAGATGTCATCCTGGGCACCCAGCTGGTCGGCGCTTTCTTTGGAGACCGGCAGGGTCGCGGCGGATGAGGTCGAGGTAAAGGCGAAGATCATGGCCGGTGCCGCGCCCTTAAAGAAGGTGACGGGGTTTATCCCGGCAAAGGTCTTGACCGCCATGGAGTATACGCAGATCGCGTGGATCGCGTAGGCGATGTAGGCGCAGAGCAGTACCATGGCAAGGGAGCCCAGGATCTTGGGTCCCTGGGTCGCGACCACCCAGATCATCATGGCGAAGACCGCGATGGGGCTCAGCTTGATGATGAAGAGCATGACCCTGTCGATGACGGCATAGGCGCTGTGGATGAAGTCCTCAAACACCTTGCCCTTCTCTCCGGCGGAGAGTATGCCGCCGCCCAGCAGAAGGGCTATCACTATGACCTGCAGCATATCGGAGTTGGAGAAGGCCTTCCACATGTTGTCGGGGAACATGGCGACCAGGGTGTCCATGAATTTCTGGCTGGTCTTGCCGGTCCACTCGGCTCCGTCGGTGTTGGAGAGCACGGGGAAGAGCCCGGCCGAGTTGAAGATGTTGGCGAGCACCAGACCGATGACGCAGGCGATGGCGGTGGTGCAGAGGAAGTAGACCACGGTCTTCCATCCGACCGAACCTACCTTCTTCATGTCGCCCATGGAGACTATGCCCTCGATCATTGAGCAGAGGACCACGGGAACGACCAGGAACTTGAGCAGGTTGACGAAGATGGTACCGAAGGGTTTGAGATAGTTTGCCGTGAAGTCGGCGAGTCCTGCCGCGTAGAATACCAGGCCGACCACAATGCCCGCTACGAGGGCGGCCAGTATCTGCTTGGGCAGACTCCATTTCGTGGTGTTCATTTGACACACTCCTGTCTTAAAATGAATTGAAAATAACGAAAGGCGGAAAGCTCCGTCTCTTTATATTATATAAGGTGCGCCGCGCTGAAACAAGAAAGAATGGTAATTAATTATCAATTTTGTCCCACAATAACGACAAATCTTCCTTTTGCGGCGCAAATGTTTATAATTAAAACAAAACCGCGGGCTGCCCCGCGGTCTTTCGTATTGATATAAGCTTTTCTCAGGAGACCGGAAGAGACCTTTTGAGCATCAGAAGGAGCCTCAGTCCGGAGGTCCCCCTTTCCACGGTGATGCGGGGAAGATCCCCTCTGTCCCGTCCGGAAGTGACTATCCAGTTGGCCCCGGGATAGGTGTAGCAGAAGCTGTAGTACTTGAGGGCCAGCGTCTTTGAAGCTTCGTCGCTGTAGCCTCCGGGATATGAGAAGGCGTCCACCGGCCCTCCGGTGATCTCTTCGAGCCTCTTCTTTGACAGGGAGAGCTGCTTTTCCTTGTCGACGTCTGAGAGTCCGGTCAAAAGGTAGTGGCCGTCGGTGTGGGAGCCTATGCGTATGCAGGGGCTTTCCGAGAGAGTCTTAAGCTCTTCTTCGGTGAGGAAATATTCGTTCATCCCAAGGTTTTTGGTCGCCACGAAGACCGTGGCCTTGGCTCCGTATTTTTCAAGTATGGGGAGGGCCTCGGTAAGGTTGTCTTTGTAGCCGTCGTCAAAGGTTATTATCACTCTGCGGCTCTTTTTAAAGGCGCCGGGGTCATCGGCGAAGGCGAATTCGTAGCCCGCACGCTTCAGCCACTTGATCTGGTCCTCAAACTCCGCCGGGGTCACGAAGAGATGCTCTGATTCGGTAAATGGGACGTCCTCTACGGCGTGGTAGGCCAGGACCGGGGTGCCGTCAAGGCTGCGGGTGAGCCAGTAATAAAAGGCCGCGGCAAAGAGGAGCAGGAGAACAAGGGCAATGAGCAGAATTTTCTTTATACTCAGGGTCTTCATCTTTCTATCGCAGGCGTTTGGGGTCGTTTCTCAGTCCATTATACATGAAAGAAGGGGGAAAGCGAAAGGAAATCGAAGGCCCTGGCTGCATCACGGGCTTTTGCCGCAGAGAACGCTCCCCTACCACGCCGAGACCAGCATCTCCATCAGGTCCATGTAGACCACGACCACCAGGAAATCCAGCATGGCTATCATGATGGTGACGGTGGCCAGGGTCATGGTGACCACTCCGCTCCTCTGGGCCTGGATGTGGCCGGCCGTGACCCTTCTTTCCCTCATGGCGTCGATGAGGGCCTCGGTCTGCTCGGTGAGCTCTGCCGGGTTGATGCTGTCAAGCTTTGAAAATATGGCGGCCGCGGCTCTTCCCGCAGGGGTCCCGACAGAGGCAGCGAAGCTGCTGAAGGCGGTCGCGGCTTTGCCGGTCCTGTACATGGAGAGCATGGACCAGAAGAGGGGCTGAAGGCGGCGGGAAGCGCATTTCGCAAGCTTTTCGAGCATCACGTCGGCTGAGAGGGGCGCTCTTCTTTGAACGATCGACAGGTTCTTGAGCACTACGAGGCAGGAGTAAAGGTCCCTGTCCAGGCGCCTTCTTCTTGCGCCCGAGAGCAGGTCCATGGAGAGGGAAAAGACGCTCCTCACGCTGCCGAAGACGTATTCGGCAGGGCGCAGCATCCAATAAAGGTAGAAGGATGCAAGCAGGCCCAGCAGCGTAAAGGAGGGGTCCCTTGCGATCAGGGTCTTTCTGAGCGAGATGATGAGAAGGAGGGCGCAGAAAAGGTATAAAAGCCTCATATAGCCCCTGCCCGTCAGCTTTACTCCCAGGCCTCTCAGCCTGAGATCCGCGTAGGAGGGTCCTTCCCCTTTGCCGGAGCCTTCGCCCTCCTTAAAGAACAGCAGGAATATCCCCGCCGGGAGCAGGGTCGCGAAAATCAGGGTGGGCAGTACGGCGAGCTCCGATGTCATGAGGACCTCCTAAATGTCCATCTTGCGGCGGGCGATGAAGGCCGACGCGAGAAGCGAGAGCAGGTACGAAAAGACCAGGCCTATGAACCAGCCCATGCCGGTGCGGGTCGCGAACTGGTTGTGGGCGAATTGGGCGGGAGTGAGGCCAAAGGCGGCGGTGGCGCCCAGGTAGATCAGGGCGCACATGACGGGGAAGAGGACCTTGAGTATCATGCCCGAGTCGCTGTTTTCCCTCCTGGTCTGCTCGAGGAGCCTTCTGGCGTTGCCTATGTTTTCGACCAGGTCCCTTAAGCTCTCGGTCACTATGATGCCGTCCACCGCTGCGAATTCAAGGTTCGCGGCAAGAAGGTCCCCCCAGGAGGTCGAAAGGGCAAGGCGGAAGCGCTCTATGGCCTGCTTAAGCTCCGCTTCGCCGGAGGCGGCGTTCATCTGGCGGGAAAGGTCCAAAAGCATGCGCTTTGAGAGAGGGGCGTCCTCTATGGTGAGGGCTGTCCTTTCGACGGCTTCTCCCATGTTGAAGCGCTCGATGCGGTAGTTGTTCAAAAGCTCGGTGAGGAGCTGCTCGCCCTCCCTGCTCATGTCCACCTGCAGGTTGCGGAGGCGTGTGCGCATGATGAGGTAGGGGCTTAAGGCCGCCGCGAAAAAGCCCCAGAGGGCTAGCCCCGGGCCGTATGAAAAGACGAGCAGGGTAAAGACCATGAGGGCAAGGCCGATGCTGAAAGCGATAAAGAGGGGCCCGCTGTTCTCCCTTTTTACGCCGAAGGCCAGTTCAACCATGGAGGAAAGGCCCGCTGTCCCTTTCAGTTCTTCTCCTTCGGGGGCTTCTCCCATGAGCCTTTTGAGCTCTCTCAGCCTGAGTTTTGCCCCGAGGCTGTGGTAAAGTTCCGCGAAGGGCTTTGAAAACAGCAGGAAGAGGCCCAGTATGAAGACTGCGCAGAGGGAAAGGTATACCGCTCTTACGGCGCTAAGGCTTCCCATGGGGACCTCCTTCGGGGGTCATCGCATGCCCGGAATACGAGTCTTTGCTTGATCCGGCATCGGCAGGACTTTTGGGGGCATATGTCTGCGCTGCGCCCTGCAGCTCTGCTGCAGCTATGCTGTTCTTTTCTGCGTTTCCTTCCTGCGCGGCGAACGCCAGATTCCCCCTGTAGTAGGCGGGGTAGACGGGAGGCTCGTCAAGGGGAGAAGCCCAGTGCAGCTTCTTAAGGCTTTCCTTTATAATTTCAAGCTCTCCGGGCCTTTCGGAGGCCAGAGCTTCCTTGTCCTTTCCGAAGCTTTCGGCCCAGCTCCAGGTATCGGAGGCTGCGTCCCAGCGGCATATCCTGCGGGCGCTGACCCGGTTCTCGGCAGGGTCGTATGTGAATTCGACTATGCCCTTGAGCCTCTTTTTCGACCTGTCCTCCGCCAGCTGGCAGAGCTCGAAGACGAAGTTGACGTTGGAGTAGATCTGGGCGATCAGGGCTTCCTCGCTGCCGCCTATCTCGGTCGCAATGGCGGTCGCCATCTTGTAGGGGATGTTGAGGGCCGAGCTGTCGTGTATGGTGCCTTTGGAGCGCATGGTGCCCAGGTTGGTGATGCCTAAAAACAGGTTGTAGGATGCGGCGTCCCTCATCTCTTCAAGTATCACGTAGTCGGCGTCGGAGCGTTTTAAGCTCTTTTCTATTTTGGCAAGGCCCTCCCCGTCGGCCACCAGCTGCATGAGGGGGGCTTTGGGCATGAGCTTTTCCCAGCGTGTCTCGGGGTCCGTCGCCACGGCGACTCCCTCCAGCCTTGTATCCTCGCAGGTCTGCCAGGCCTGAAGGAAGGTGGTCTTGCCCGAGCGGACCTGTCCCGCGAAGACCACGTTGTAGCCGGCGGCGCACATGGCTTTAAAAAGGGGCAGGGCCTCGGCCGGGAAGGTGCCGTAGGCCGCCAGGGTCTCAAGATCGGGCTTTTGGAGCAGGTATTTTCTGAAGACTATGACGTCTTCACCGCTCTTGGTCCTTTCGCCCGAGTATATGGTGACCCTGATGCCGTTGTGCAGGTAGACCTCGTGAAAGCCGCTCTCCTTTCTTTCCTTGGGGCTTGCTAGAAGCAGGGCGTGGATCAGCTGGGCCCTGCGCTTTTCCTCTATCCTCTGGGGCTGCAGCGCCGATTTTCCGTCGATGAGGCAGTAGAGCCTGTCCCCTATGAGCTTGGCCGAGGAGCTTCTCCTGTATTCCTCGGTCCAGCCGAAGGCCCAGGGGGCGACCCCCGAAAGGCCGTAAAGGTCCGAAAACAGGGCGTCTGTGAGGCTGGGATACCAAGAGGGGAAGGGCTCCGCCAGCAGGTTTTCGCGGGTGAGGATAAGGCGGATGCGGCCGGAGAGCTCGGCGGCGTCCTTTTCGATTCCCATGATGGCGCCTTTTTCCCTCGCCAGCCTGCTGCTTTTGAGCAGGTCGTCGGAGCGGTCCCACTCCCTGTCGAGGGTCTTGCGCACGTGCTCCAGGAGCCCGGCGTAGCGTCCTTCGCTTTCCCCTTCAAATGCAGGGCCCGCCGGCCTGCTGAGGTACTCCTCTATTGAAAATTTAACGGCAGGTCTTACGCTCATCTCGCGCTCCCCTTTGCTATGTCGTCCGCGATCAGGTCGACGGCGGCGCTGTAGGAGGGGACTTTGCCGTAGGCGCAGGATCCGCTGAACTCGTAAAGCCTTTCGTTCTCGTAGCGGGGCACCGAAAAGCCCTCCAATGAAAAGGCGGAGGCGAGGTCCGAGAGCCCGTAGCCCGAAAGGCCCGCGTCGGCCTTGTTTAAGACCAGCCTGTCCCCTGAAATATCAAGGCCCAGGCCTCTTATGACCGCCTGCCAGGTCTCGCTGAAGCGGGTCACGCACTTGACGCCCCCGCTGAGCACGTAGTACCTGCGGTCGGCCGCGGCAAGGCAGGAGACGGGAAGGGGCAGGCTCGCGTCGTGTCCCCCGTCGCAGACAATATAATCGTAATCCTTTGAAACGAAGGCCTTTATGCGGCCAATGAGGGCGGGATCGTAGAACTGCTTTTTAAGAAGATCTCGGCTTCCCGCGATGTAATCGAAGTCTCTGCCGCTTGCGATGCAGTTCTTAACGTCCTCTTTTATGAGGCGGGAGATGCGGAGAAGGGTGCCCAGGTCTGCCGGGGGCTGGGGAAGATAGCCCTCGCTCTGTTCGCCCGAGGCCATGATGAACAGGACCTTTTTCCCCTTGGCGGAAAGGCTGAGGCAGACGGCCTCCGAAAGCAGGGTGGTCCCGGTCTGGGAGTCGCCTCCGAAGAAGCAGATGAGACTTGACATGAAAGGCCTCCTTTACTGGTAGAGCAGAACGAAGCGGTCGCCAGAGGCGGCGAGGCGGGTCAGGGTCTTTGCATCATCCTTTGACGCGATGATCTCGATCACAGAGACCTGCTGGGCGCCCTTGAGCCTGTCCTGGTCCGAGACGACTTCGTCGTTGGAGCTGGATTTCACGTAGAGCACGGTGGTCGTGAGTATCTCGTCGCCGGTCTCCGGGCCCTCGGTTTTGGGTCTTTGGGCTTCGGGATCCCTGTATTCGTCGTCAGCCTTTACCAGAAGGAAGGTCACCCTGTCGCCCCGCCTTAAGGTCTGGGGGTAGGAGATGAGCCAGCCGGTGGGGAGGGAAAAGATGTATTCCCCCTCTTCCTCGTGGACCACCAGCTTTTCGTCCTCAAAGTATTCGTCGAAGAGCTCGACTCCGGCGGGTATGAAGGAAACGGCCTCTTTCCCCGCTGCCCGGCCCGCGTCGGCGAGCCTCATGGAGCGGGGCGAGGGGGAGTCGGTCTTCTTTAAGACCAGCATGTCGCGGGTGATCAGTGTGCCCTGCTCAACGTCGCGTGAGAGGGTCAGTACCTGGGTGTACATGAGGCTGTCCCGGCCGACCAGCTCCCAGTAGAGCATGCCGGCAAGGGAAAGGACGATTAAAATGATGCCTGCGATGGAGCGTTTCATGGATCTGCCTTTCGTGTGCGTAAGATGTCGGGTATGGAGCAGGGGCTGGGGGGAAGGATCTTCAGGGATCCGGAAAGCCCGAGGTCTTTGCTGACCCGGAGCGTGAGGTAGCAAGAGACAGGAAAGCGTGAGTTTTTACGGTTTGGGTGATCGTGAGAGTCGTAAGGTTTGGAAAGAGCGCGGATCTGATGCTGCAGGCGGAGCTCTCTTGTTTCGGGGCCTGCCGTTTAATTCTATAAGCGGAGCTCCCTTGTTTCGGGCCCATCGCCTGAGGCTGCGAAGCCTTCTGAAGGCCGGCCTCTTCCCTTGAAAACGTAAGGTTTCTCGGCTTCCCGTGGAGGAAGCGGACCGGTCTGCGGGCCGAAAGGATCGGGCCTACCGCTTTCGCGGGCTTCGGCCGCTTCGGGCGGCTCGGGGTCTGCGGCTGTCGCAGGATCCGGGGGATCGGCCGTGCTGTTTTCCCGGGCTTTGGCTTCGTCCATGGCGCTTCTCAGCTTTGCGGAAAGCAGGGTCTTTTCTTGAGGCGGCCCGATCTCTTCGGTCTCTCCCATCAGCCCGCTTTTCAGCAGGGCGCCGTATTCCTTTTTCGCCTGGCCGGTGCCGGCGGCGAGGCAGTAAAGGGAGCGGAGGATGAGGATCATGAGGCCCGAGGCCGAGACTGTGAGGGCGATGTAAAAGGGGCTCACGGCAGGACCTCCTTTCCGCCGAAGACCAGGGCTTCGGCCCGCTCCGAAAGCTCAAGGGCGGGGGAGCAAAGGGCGGGGTCGGCGTATTCCGAAAGGGGCGCGAGGCTTTCTTTTGCAAGGCTTAAGAGGGTCTCGGCGTAGGCGGAGGCTCCCGCGTCTTTAAGGACCTCCCATCTTTCGCAGAGGTATTCCAAAACGGCGGTCTGGGCGGCAAGTATCGAGGCCGAGGAGTCCTTTCCTATGAAGAGGGCGGCGCTTCTTGCCAGGTTCATGGCGGCTGAGGCTTCGGCGGAGAGTCTGTCCGCGTCGGGCCGGGGAGCCGAGGGGTCGGCAAGGCCGCTCAAAGCAAGATAAGCCGCGGCGAGGCTTCCGCTGTCCCTTCCGGCTGAGGCTCTTTTAAGATAGGGGGAGACCTTAAGAGCCCGCTTAAGGACGCTTTCGGGACCTTCGGACGCCGCCGCTATATAGCTTTCCGCGATGCGGTAATTGAGGCTCCAGCGGGCTTCTCCAAAGGAAAAGGGCTGGGCGGCGTATAGGGCGTAAAGCTCCTCAAGCCTTGAAAATTCAGCCTCTGTTAGGCCCTCTGCCCTATAGCTGTCGGTCAGGGCTTCGTAGGCCTCGCTCCTGTAGGGCATGAGATCTATCGCGGAAAGCAGTTCTTCTTCATTTGGGGACCTGCCGCCGGCAGCGCCGGTAAGCTCTTTGTACAAAGAAAGGTCTTTGAGATAAAAGCCTTCTGCGGCAAGGCCTCCCAGGATGAAGAGAGAAAGGCCGGCAGCAAGAAGGACCCTTGAGACGGCAAGCTTTCTTCTCAGCTTTTCGATGTAGGGCTTTTCGGCCTTGCGGTAGTTTTCAAGGGCGTCCAGCATCAGGTCTGCCGACTGAAAGCGCTTTTCCGGGTCCTTTTTCACCGCTTTTTCGACTACGGCGGCAAGGCCGGGAGATAAGCCGGGCTTTATCCTGGTAATGAGCCTGGGTTTAAAGCCCTTTTTCGAAGGATCCGCTCCTGTGAGCAGGCGGTAGAGGGTGATCCCTGCGGAATATATGTCCGAGCGGGGATCCGAGACGCGCTTAAACTGCTCCGGAGCGGCGTAGCCGGGGGTCCCGAAGGCCTCTTCGTCGGAGAAATCGCTTCCCCTTACTATTTTGGTGGGAAAACCGAAGTCCACCAGCTTGACGGATCCGTCGGGGCAGAGCATCAGGTTGGCGGGCTTGATGTCGCGGCAGACCACGCCGTTTTCGTGCAGGTAGGAGAGCAGGCTGCAAAGGCCCCGCATCCAGGACACGGCGGTCTCGGGTGAGACGGGACCCGAGCGCCTCACGACAGACTCCAGGCTCTCCCCCTCGATCAGGTCCATGACGAGAAAGAGGAGGCCGTCTTCTTCAAAGCGGTCCACCAGTCTGGGGGCCAGGGGATGGTCCAGGAATTTCAGTATTTCGATCTCAGCCAGGGTGCCGTCCCGGCCGAGAAGGCGGCTGTATTCGGGCCCGGAGGGGTCTATGACTTTGACGGCCCAGTCCTTTCCCAGCTTCAGATCTTCGGCCTTATAGACTGCGCTCATGCCGCCCCGCCCTATGAGGGCGGTGATGCGGTATTTGCCCTTCAGGACCTGGTTTAAGCCGACCATGTATCCTCCCCGCCTTCGGGATCGAGGCAGACGAAGGAGCCTCCGGCCGCGGCGCCCAGGCGCAGGCTAAGCTTTTCAAGCTCTGCCAGGGCCTTTTCGGAGGGGACGGCCAGCTTTTCTTGTATCAAGGGGAAGGGAAGGAGGCCCGCCGCGTCTTCGCAGCAGAGGAAAAGTCTTGCGCTGCCCGGCGCGAGGCCGTCGAAAACAAGAAGACCGTTTTCATCCGGGCCGAAGCAGGGCCTGTCAAAGGAACCCGCGCAGGGAAGCTTTTCTTTTGGGAAAAGGGTGATCCTTCTTAAGATGCCCCCGCTTTCGACAAAGCACTGGGGACTTCCCTTCTGAAGGCAGAGCCAGCTGCC
>JAFRWQ010000258.1 GCA_017437925.1 Bacillota bacterium | reverse complement strand
GTAAGCTCCCTGCCGATCCTCAAACGCATGCCGAGGCACACGCCATGCTCTACGATACCGGTAATCCCCACGGGGGATCCGCGAAGAAAAACATCATACTTGATTTTTCGGCCAATACCGACCCCCTGGGGACCCCCGAAAGCGTCATAAAAGCCGCAAAGGAAGCCCTGAAAAGCTCCGACCGCTACCCCGATCCCCGCTGCGGAGAGCTGGTCAAAGCCATAGCCTCAAAGAAAGGCGTACCCGAAAGCTTCATACTCTGCGGGAACGGGGCTTCCGAGCTCATATACGCCTTCTGCGCGGCCTTAAGCCCCCTTAAGGGATTCGTGCCCGAACCCTCCTTTTCGGAGTACAGAGCGGCTCTCAGAGCCTTTAAGGGCAGCTGCGTCCCCTATATGCTAAAGGAAAGCCTCGGCTTCGCCCCGGACGAGGAGATGCTGGCAGCAATTGAAAAGACAAAGCCCGGAGCCGTCTTCCTCTGCAGTCCCTCAAACCCCGCCGGAAGGCTGGCGGGCTCCTGCCTTACCCTGAAGATCCTCAGCCTTTGCGAGAGCATCGGAGCCCGGCTCTTCGTCGACGAATGCTTTATTGACTTCTGCGATGAGGGCCGCTCTCTGATCCCCCTTACAAAGGACCGCCCCGCCCTCACCGTCCTTCGCGCCTTCACCAAGGCCTACGGCATGGCGGGACTTAGGCTCGGGTACTGCGTTTCATCGGACAGCGGCCTGCTTAAGAGCATGTCGGAGGCCAGCCCTCCCTGGAACGTCTCCGCCGCCGCCCGGGCGGCGGGCATAGCGGCCCTGGGCGAAGACGCCCATTTGGAAAATGAAAAGGAACTCATCAGAACCGAGCGTCCTTGGCTAAAAAAAGCCCTGGAGGACCTGGGCTTCAAGGTGATCCCTTCCGAAGCCAACTTCCTTTTGTTCAAGGGACCGGAGGGGCTTGCGGCAAAGCTTGAAGAATACGGCATCGCCGTAAGGGACTGTTCCAATTATCCGGGCCTTCGCGAAGGCTGGTACAGGACGGCCGTCAGGCGGCGCAGCGAAAACAGCGCCCTCATAAAGGCTCTTAAGGCCGCGGCGGGAAAGGAGTAAGATGGCGAAAAACATAATGATACAGGGCACCATGTCCGGCGTGGGAAAGAGCCTGCTGGCCGCGGGCCTCTGCCGCGTCTTCGCGCAGGACGGCTTTAAGGTCTGCCCCTTCAAGAGCCAGAACATGGCCCTCAACTCCTTCATCACCCCGGACGGAGGCGAGATGGGCAGGGCCCAGGCGGTCCAGGCCGAAGCCGCGGGCATCGAGCCCGACGTGCGCATGAACCCCGTGCTTTTGAAGCCCACCACCGACGTGGGGAGCCAGGTCATAGTGAACGGCAGGCCCATGGGAAACATGAGGGCCGCCGAGTACTTCAGAATGAAGAAGAGCCTGATCCCCGTCATAAAGGAAGCCTACGACAGCCTTGCCTCCGAGTACGACATCATAGTGATAGAAGGAGCCGGCAGTCCAGCGGAGATCAATCTCAAAGCCGGCGACATAGTGAACATGGGCCTTGCCGAACTGGTGGACGCCCCCGTCATCCTGGCGGGAGACATCGACCGGGGCGGAGTCTTTGCCCAGCTCTACGGCACAGTCGCCCTCCTCGAGGAAAAGGAGAGGGCCCGCGTCAAAGCGACCGTCATCAACAAATTCAGGGGGGACGTGTCGATACTTGAGCCCGGCCTTAAGATGCTTGAAGAGCTCTGCAAAGTCCCCGTGGCCGGGGTCATCCCCTATATAAAGGCCGATATCGACGAGGAGGACAGCCTGACGGAACGCTTTGACAGCGAGAAGGCCCCCAAACAGGTCGACATCGCCGGCATCCGCCTTCCCAGGATATCCAATTTTACCGACTTCTCCCCCTTCGGGCGCTTTGAGGACCTCTCCCTGCGCTACGTGAGCTCAGCGTCGGAGCTGGGCGAGCCCGACATGATCATCATCCCGGGCACCAAATCCACCGTCGAAGACCTGAAGTGGCTGAGGCAGAGCGGCTTGGAAGCCGCAGTTTTGAAGGCTCACGCTAAAGGCGCCGTCATCTTCGGCATATGCGGAGGCTTTCAGATGCTTGGCCGCCGCATCAGCGATCCCGAGGGGCTGGAAGCCGCGGGGCCCTCGGAGATCAGGGGCATGGGCCTCCTTGAGACCTCAACCCTCTTCGCCGGCGAAAAGACCCGGACCAGGACAGCCGGCCGGCTGGGCGCGATCGGCGGACCCCTCAGTTCCCTGAGCGGCCTTGAGTACGAGGGCTATGAGATACACATGGGAAAGAGCGGAGAGCTTCCCGCCCTGACCTGCAGCGGCAGCGTTTACGGCACTTACATCCACGGCTTCTTCGACAGCGGGGAGATAAGCGAAGCCGTCGTCAGGTCCCTTTTCGAAAAAAAGGGCCTGGACTTTGAGAGCCGCGGCAGCTTCGACATGAAGGCTTACAGACAGAGGCAGTACGATATTCTGGCGGACGCGGTGCGAAAAGGCCTCGACATGGGCCTGATATACCGCATCCTGAACAGGGAGGTCTGAAAATGAAGGGTCTTGTTCACATATACTGCGGGGACGGCAAGGGGAAGACCACGGCGGCGGCCGGTCTTGCGATAAGGGCCGCGGGAGCGGGGAAGAAGGTCCTCTTCGTCCAGTTCTTCAAGGACGGGACCTCTTCCGAATGCGAGGTTTTAAGCAAGCTTGACAATATAACTCTTACGGTATGCCATAAGCGTTACGGCCTTTTCAAAAGGATGAGCGAGGATGAAAAGCGTAAAGCAGCCGAGGACTACGGCGCCCTGCTCGAAAAGGCCCTGAAAGACGCCCCATCCTTCGACCTTTTGGTCCTGGACGAAGCGGTCTCCGCCTGCAATCACGGAATCATAAGAGAAGAAAAACTGGCCGCCTTTATAGAAAACAAGCCCGAAGGCCTCGAGCTGGTCCTTACGGGAAGAGATCCATCAGAAAGGCTCCTCTCCCTCGCCGACTACGTCACCGAGATGAGAAAAATAAAGCACCCCTTCGATAAAGGGGTGCCTGCGAGAAAAGGTATCGAATACTGAACTGCCTGTTTAATCCGTCACGCTCTTGTCTATGGGCGGCAGATTTACCAGTTTTCCGTTTTTGTAGACCTGCTCCACGCTGCCCAGGGTCCTCATGTTCACCAGAGGATCGTCCTTAAGCACTATGAAATCGGCCTTCTTGCCCGGTGTGAT